>NZ_JAEQDD010000053.1:0-55318 GCF_020737885.1 Microcoleus sp. PH2017_34_RAT_O_A
GATAGATATGCGATCGCACAATCCAATATCTCGTAGGGGCAGGTTCACCAACAATAATCGCCTAAAACAGACAATCTCAAAAACCTGCCCTCCCCAGCCGAGATTTATATTCACATTTATCTCGTAGGGGCAGGTTCACCAACAATAATTGGCTAAAACAGACAATCTCATAAACCTGCCCTCCCCAGCCAAGATTCACATTTTACCAATAAATTCGCGGTACATTTATTTGGTTGGTGGGGTGGGGGCGGGTTTAGGAAATTGTTGATTTTTGTCATGAATGGTTGGCGAACCCGCCCCTACAAGAATCGTGGTTGATTTACTGGATACGATACTTAATCACCCATATTTAAATTCATTCATCCCACCTATTTATGAATCAAAACCATCCCCCCATTCCTCGCTTAGATTTAGCACCCAAACTGAAACGTCCTCTTTCTTTGTGGAATCCTTTAGACTACCTGCGATTATTATATTGGGTGTTTTTCTTTCCTCAAGCTGTGAGGCGTTATGAGTATACTTTTGGAAGTGAATCTCGTTTAGAAGATACCAAAACCTGGCGAGAAAAGTGGGAGTGGTTGCGTCAAAATTCCGTCCAACGTCAGTTGATTCTACAAGCCTTGGTGTTAATGTTTGCTATCCCCGTAGGCTTGAGTAGACTTTCCGAGGAAATAGGCATTTCTATTGATTGGCGCGGCGTGGCGTTGGGCGTGGCGTTGGGCGTGGCGTTCGGCATGGGATCTGGCGTGGAGTTTGGTGTGGAGTCTGGCGTGGTATTAGGCGTGGAGTCTGGCGTGGTATTGGGCGTGGCGTTTGGCATGGCATCTGGCGTGGTATTGGGCGTGGCGTTGGGCATCGTGTTGGGCATGGCGTCCGGCATACCGTCCAGCGTAGTGTCCGGTGTGGCGTTCGGCGTGCCGTCTCGCGTGGTGTCCGGCGCGGCGTCAGACGTGGTATTGGGCGTGATGTTAAGCGCGGCTTCAAACGTGGAGTCCGTCGTGGCGTTAGGCGTGGAGTCCGTCGTGGCGTTGGGCGTAGCGTCCGGCGTAGCGTCCGGCGTGGCGAGGATACGTCCTGAAAATTGGCTTTTCGCTGTACCGTTTACCTTACTCCAACGTCAACACCAAAATAGACAATTTCCTCACATTACCCCACTTCCCATTCCCTACCTGTCTTCTCAAATAGCTCATTGGCTGAGGCGGGATTGGGAAACAGGATTGCACAACATTAACCAACTATTACTATTTACTCTTCAGTTTATCCCTGTTGTTCAAGCTGTAAATCGCGTGCTAGCAGAGACACCAAAAGACCAACTTATCTATCGCGTCGCTCAATTATCAGAAGATCTTTATGATTGGAACTTGGTGCGTTTTGCCTCAGTTTCTCTCGGTGAAGCAATGAAGTCAAGAGCAGTACAAAGTTTTTCATTCATACCTTGGAAACAACAAATACAAGATCGTTTTCAAATAGAAATTAGTTTAAATACTCCTGCCCGTGCCTCTGCCGCTGGTTTCTGGTATCTCCATGAACAAGAACCAGACAAAGCCACAGAGGCTTTTGCCATAGTCCGAGATTTGCTTTATGGAGAGGAGATGTTCGCCTTAGCGAAAATTCTCACAGGCTTTCACCAAACAGCAGAACTAGCCGAAATTGCTTCCCTGAAACTCCCACCTTCCCCAACTTCACCTCGGCTACGCGAGAATACTTGGCAAGCAATTGCCTCTCTACGGCGGGTAATTGCCGATGTGCAAGTCGTGCAGAATAGCGTATCTCGTTCTGCCCGTTCCCTTGCCCTCAACCGATCGTTAGGTGAACTTGAAACTATCCTCGATACTCCAGATATTCTACCAGAAGCCGAACGAAATTTAATTATTCAAACCGCTAAAAAATGGCAAGAATCTTTACTGCAAGTTACAGGAAAAATCGGAGATATTTCAATTACTAAAGCTGTCACTAATCCCTATGTAATTGGCGATCCAGTCCAAGGCAATCTGTTTGTCGGCCGCGAAGATATCATCAGACAGCTAAAGGATGTACAGGGAAATAACCTGCAATCTGTGGCTCTCTACGGTCATCGGCGGATGGGGAAAACTTCGATTTTGTTAAATGCTACCAACTGCTTAGGAGCAAAGGTACAGGTGGCTTATGTCAATTTGCTGCGGGTGGGAGATTGCTCTGAGGGAGTCGGCGAACTACTAATATTCATCACCGATGCGATCGCCAAAACGGTCAAGATTGCACCTCCAGCCGATCGCGATTTACTCAATCTACCCTATCTCACCTTTGGACGCTACATCGAACAAGTAGTAGCAAATATAGAAAGTGGATTGATCGTTGCTTTAGACGAGTTTGAAAAAATTGAAGAATTGATTAAGGCTGGGAAAATCAATCCAGATTTTATCGGCTTTTTGCGAGGAATACTGCAAATGAGTTCTAAAGTTGCCTTAGCTTTTGCTGGATTGCACACCTTGGATGAAATGACCGGAGATTATTTCAATCCTCTTTTTGCTAGCATTATCCCCATCCGAGTTGGTTTCCTGAGTCTAGGTGCAACTCGCCAAGTTTTAGCCAATCCCGATGATGACTTTATCCTAGACTATAAACCCGAAGCACTCGATCGCATTTATGAACTAACTCACGGCCAACCCTACCTCACGCAACTGGTAGGATTCCTGTTAGTACGCCACTACAACGATCGAGTATTTGAAATGGGACGCCCCCGCGATCCAATGTTTACCGTAGAAGATGTAGAAACAGTCATCAATGACCCGGAATTTTTCACCAGAGGTCGCTACTATTTTACAGGAGTTTGGGGTCAAGCAGCGGAAGGCGCACCGGGACAACAAGAGATTTTAACAGCATTAGCACCTCACTTACAAGGCATGAATTTCGACAGGCTGAGTACAGAAATAGGGATGGATGAAACAAGTTTACAGGAAGCATTAAAAACTCTGGAACGCCACGATGTTGTTAAAGAAATTAATGGTTGCTACTGTATTGCTGTGGAACTATTTCGCCGCTGGGTTCAGATGTCATTGGGAGGAAGCCACTAAAATCGGGAATGGCGATTCCCTACAGGATAGCTACGCACGCGCGTATCTTGCTGTTTTTCACACAAGGGCGATCGGACTTTGTGAAAACCCAAGCCTCAACGAATTCAAGGAATTGGCAAGTGAATAATTTGGTCTTGATATTCCCCATCAAAAGAACCTCCCGCAATCACAATCAACTCGTCCAGTGTCTCCCCAATACCCATATCGGGGTTGAAGATAAAAATACCGGGTATGTGGCGATTTTGGGCAATGTGATCCGCTAAGTGTACCGGCATTGACTTGCGGTTATTAGTCAGCAGCACAAAGTTATGTACTTCACACCAAATTAGGATTTCTGGATCTAACGTACCTTTGGGAGGAGTATCCGGTTCTCCCACAGCCCGAATTATCAAATCTGATTCCCGCCGGCGCAGTTGGTTAATATAAACTGGATTAACATTTTCATCCATGAGATATTTGAGCATTTTTCGCCTTTTTGCCTTCTCTTTCTGCCTTTAACTGCATCAGTTTCCGCACCGCAGGCGACGGGTTTCGCTGCTGTTCCTCTCGCATTCTGCGTCCCCATTCCAACCAGTCAGCGATGTAATTGCTCACAGATTCTTTGTTGTGAAGATAATACAGAATGGTCGCATAAACTTGTTCTAGACTCAGCGAAGTGTAAATATTGGCAATTTCCTCTGGGGTGCGAGCACGATAAATGTACTCGTACAGGATAGTTTCAATTCCAATCCGCGAATCTTTCAGGCGAATGTCATCAGGTGCTAGAAAGTTGAAGTATTCTTCTAGTTGCACAGTTTAATCCTTCCTTTTTAGCCGATCGTACTGCTAACTATAATTTTACTATAATTCCACTTTTAATTCTAGCGAGGTATGGCTGCGATCGCCCTTTCTGTCTTAGCCTAAACCAAATCAGATATGCGATCGCACGCACTTTTTGCACAATACTGACCCAACTGGTACAGGTGGCAAAAACTCAGCAACTCTATTTCTAGCATTTCCTAGGGGCAATCCCTCGCGATCGCCCCCGATGTTTCATCTCCAGCCCATGACTATAGTCGGAAAACCCTTTATTCTTGTCGGTGGCTGAATTTATTCCCCGCAAGCGCCCTGGCAATATTCTCAAGGCATTTGCCCAACTAGCTCGACCTCAAGTACACTTAGCTTTGGTCGGAGATGGCATAATTTTGGAGGAAATGCGAGAACTAGCATCAGAATTAGGAATTCAAAAGCAAGTACATTTTTTGGGCTTGCGACGAGATATCCCCATTTTGATTCGTGCCTCAGTAGCTACTCTGATTGCTTCCTCTCAAGAAGGGCTTCCTAATTGCGTCATGGAATCTTTCTGCATCGAAGTCCCCGTCATCGGTATAGAAATTCGAGGCACTCGTGATTTATTAGAAAATGGCAATGGTTTGCTGGTAAAGTTGGGAGATATCAACGGAATAGCACAGCAATGGCATAGATTTTAGACCATCCAGAGGAAGCTCAACATATGAGCAAGCGCGGACGAGAAAATATGGTTAATTATGACCTGCCACATATCCTCAAAGCAATACGAGGCTTTATATGCTGAAGTCAACAATCAACAATCAACAATCAACCCATGAGTAATATTGTTACAGGCGCGGCAGGTTTTATCGGCTCTAACTTAGTCGAAACTCTTTTAAACCAAGGTGAACAAGTAATCGGAGTTGATGAAGTCAACGATTACTACAATCCCGAATTAAAGAGAAAAAATCTCGCTCATTTTGAAAAACATCCAAATTTTAAACTAATTGAGGGTAATATCCTATCTTTGGATTGGAAACCGCTATTAGCAAATGCAGAAGTCATTTACCACCAAGCAGCCCAAGCAGGAGTCCGTGCTAGTTGGGGATACGGTTTCCGCAGCTATACGGAACGCAATATCAATGCAACTCAGGTACTCCTAGAAGCCGCCAAAGATGCACCGCAACTGAAAAAGTTTGTATTGGCTTCGTCTTCGTCGGTGTACGGCAATGCTGAAACTTTTCCTACTTCCGAAACTGCCTGCCCTCAACCAGTTTCTCCCTACGGGATTACCAAATTAGCTGCTGAACGTTTGGCTTCGCTTTATCATCACAATTTTGGCGTTCCCGCAACCATCCTACGCTATTTCACCGTTTACGGGCCTCGCCAGCGTCCCGATATGGCATTTCACATATTTTTTAAGTCAATTTTGCGCGGCGAAGCGATTTCAATTTACGGAGACGGACAGCAAACCCGAGATTTTACTTTTATCAGCGATTGCGTTGCCGCTAATTTAGCTGCCGCTAAAGTGCCGGAATCTGTCGGGGAAATATTTAATATTGGAGGGGGAAGTCGAGTTGCTTTGGCGGAAGTTATTCAGACGATGGAAAGCATTGTCGATCGCCCGATTCGCATCAATTACCTAGAATCGAGCAAAGGAGATGCACGAGATACTAGCGCTGACGCATCGAAAGCTCAGAAAATCTTGGGATATCAGCCACAGGTGTCTTTGAGAGAAGGATTGAGGCAAGAATGGGAATGGGTACAGTCTTTGTACGGTTAGAGTGTGCTTAACTTACTCATATAGAAATCCTAAATAATTAAGATAAATTTGTAGGGTAGTACCTTTCTTTGCCTACCCTATCTATCGGGCAACCGAACGTGGTTCGAGCCCTACAACAATTGTGCAAATGATTTAGGATTGCTATATCAAATCCAATGAGGGATGAAGCTACTGGATATGATCGCACCGAGAAACCCGGTTTCTCGGTGTGATGTTTTTTTCGTGGAGTTATACCAACTTTCATAATTGTTGCAAAATTATTAGGTTTGTAGTCAGGACTTTAGTCATTATTAAGTTTATAGTAAGGACTTTATCTTTCGTTTGCTAACTAATGTTTGTTAACTAAAAATGGCACCAAAAATTAAGATTTATAATTATATAGTCACTGTGGAGATAATGTCAACAGTATTTTTTCGGAATTATAGAAGTGTAAGTAAAATTAACTAGGTTAGCTCCAGTCTAGCTCGCAATCTGTTGCATATATTCTGACAATGCTAAGTTAATTAAAGATTTGATCCAGGTTGCGGATAAGTCTTTACATTGTTGATCGATATTTTGTTATTGTATTAACAAGTTTGATTCGATCGACTGAATTGTTGTACCACAGTCTTACCCTCTAAACAGAACGGCAGTTTCCCCCATGAGAATTTTAGTCACAGGCGGTGCGGGTTTTATCGGTTCCCATCTGATCGATCGCTTAATGGCCCAAGGACACGAGGTAGTCTGCCTGGATAACTTTTACACCGGGACTAAGCGCAATATCCTCAAATGGATGGACAACCCCTATTTTGAGCTGATCCGCCACGACATCACGGAACCGATTCGGTTAGAGGTAGATCAGATTTACCATCTGGCCTGTCCAGCTTCCCCAATACACTATCAGTACAATCCTGTCAAGACAATTAAAACAAACGTCATCGGCACGATGAATATGTTGGGATTGGCGAAACGGGTGAAGGCCAGATTTTTTCTGGCTTCCACATCAGAAGTTTACGGCGATCCAGATGTCCATCCCCAAACAGAAGACTATCGCGGTAACGTTAATTGTATAGGTATTCGCAGTTGTTACGACGAGAATACTGAAATTTTGACAGAAAACGGTTGGGTTCCTTTTCCTAACTTACAGCCGGGAGTTCGCGTAGCAACTCTCAATCCAGACAATCAGATTGAATATCACGTTCCTGACGAGCATATCGTGCAGCCTTATGTGGGTAACTTGCTCCGATTTGCCAATTCTAAATTTGATTTTTGTGTGACTCCCAATCACTGGATGTATGTCAAAAACCGCACTGGTAAATTGAACTTTCTCCAAGCCGATACAGATGTATATTGGCACCATCAAAGAGCCATCACGGGAGCAGAATTTTTAGCGGCAGAACAAGAATGGTTTGAATTAGGAGAACCGCCGCGCAATGCTAAAGTAAATGTCGAACGGGTGCGGATGGATGATTGGCTGGAATTTCTGGGTTATTACATTTCCGAAGGTTGCGTTCACGTCCGCAGGCGAGCGCGAGTCGTTAACGGTTGCGATTATGATATTGCTGATTACAACATATTAATCGCTCAAGTAAATCCAGAAGGACGGACAGCAATAGCAGAGTGTCTCCAGCGGACTCCTTTCAAGTTTTTTGACTCCGACGACCATCAATTTCGGATTTGCAGCAAACAATTAGCAGAAATTTTGCTGCCTCTGGGCAAGTCTGGTGACAAATACATACCGCGAGAATACCTAAATCTGTCTCAGCGACAGTCATTAATTTTGTTCAAAGCTTTGATATTGGGAGATGGCTCTCAAAAAGGAAATGCCTACGCTTATTACACTAAATCAAAGCAATTGGCTGATGACGTACAAGAGTTAGCAATGCGCTGCGGCTATGCAGCAACGGTAGTCAATCATGCAATCGGTCGCGATCTTTATCGCGTTAATATTCGCCCTCCAAAAGATGCAAATCTCGTAACTCCCGAACCAGTTCGTTATGCGGGAAATGTTTATTGTGTCAATGTTAAAAATCACGTAATCTGCGTCCGCCGCAACGGCAAGGCAGCGTTTTGTGGCAACTGTTACGACGAGGGGAAGCGAGTAGCTGAAACCCTATCTTTTGACTACCACCGCCAAAATGGGGTAGACATTCGAGTTGTCCGAATTTTCAATACCTACGGCCCCCGGATGTTGGAAAATGACGGCAGAGTAGTCAGCAATTTTATTGTGCAAGCTTTGCGGAATGAGCCGCTGACTGTTTACGGTGACGGTTCCCAAACCCGGAGTTTTTGCTACGTTTCCGATTTGGTGGAAGGATTTATTCGGTTGATGAATAGCGACAAAATCGGGCCGATGAATTTGGGGAATCCCGGCGAATACACTATCTTGGAGTTAGCACAGAAAATTCAAAATATGATTAATCCAGGGGCGGAAATCATCTTCAAACCGCTGCCACAAGACGATCCAAAACAGCGACAACCGGATATTACTCTTGCTAAAAATTGGTTGGGGTGGGAACCAACTGTGCCGCTGGATAAAGGTTTAGAGTTAACTGTGAAAGATTTTCGCGATCGCATCGAGGGAAACCAAAAGTAGAGAGAGGGAGAGATAGAGGGGGAGAGGAGGAGAGGGGGAGTATTTTTACTTCTTAATTCTTCATTCTTCCCTATTCCCTATTCCCTATTCCCTTTTGCTTCCTCAATCTGCCTGCCATCTGACTAATAAGAACTGTCAACTGTCAACTGTCAACTGTCAACTGTCAACTGTCAACTGTTTACTAACTTTGAGGACATTTCTATGCGTGTTTGCGTCATCGGTACAGGATACGTTGGCTTAGTCACCGGCACTTGCTTGGCCCACATCGGACATCATGTCATTTGTGTAGACAACAACGAAGAAAAAGTTAAATTAATGAAATCGGGACAGTCACCTATTTTTGAACCCGGACTGTCTGAATTAATGTCCTCTGCTTCTCAATCGGGAAATTTAGAATTTACTTCAGATTTAGCAGCAGGAGTGGCTCATGGGGAGATTTTATTCATTGCGGTGGGGACGCCTCCTTTGCCCACTGGGGAAAGCGATACTCGCTACGTGGAAGCGGTGGCGCGCGGCATTGGCGCTCACCTCGACGGCGATTACAAAGTGATCGTAAACAAATCAACTGTACCCATCGGTTCGGGAGATTGGGTGCGGAGGATTGTATTAGATGGTTTGGCTGAACGTCAAAAAGCTCAAAGCGGTGAGGGCGCTACGGGTGAGGAAGTAGCAGCAAAAATTGGTGCTGATTTTGATGTGGTTAGCAATCCAGAGTTTTTGCGCGAGGGTTGTGCTGTTTTCGATACGTTTAATCCCGATCGCATTGTTCTGGGCAGCAACTCTCAGCGGGCGATGGATCTGATGCTACAATTATACACACCAATTGTCGATCGCAAGTTTGCAGAAAATCCGTCTTTGCCTGTGGTACCTGTGGTGATGACTGACATCAGTTCCGCAGAAATGATTAAGTACGCAGCTAATGCTTTTTTGGCTACCAAGATTAGCTTTATTAATGAAGTTGCTAATATTTGCGATCGAGTCGGTGCAGATGTTACCCAAGTAGCGAAAGGTATCGGTTTAGATTCGCGAATTGGTAGTAAGTTTTTGCAGGCTGGCATTGGTTGGGGCGGTTCTTGTTTCCCCAAAGATGTCTCGGCTTTAGTTCACACTGCTGACGATTACGGATATGAAGCGCATTTGCTGAAAGCGGCGGTGGAAGTGAACGAACGCCAGCGCTCGATTGCGATTGAAAAGTTGCAGCAAGTTTTGAAGATTCTTAAAGGCAAAACAATCGGACTTTTGGGTTTGACTTTCAAGCCGGATACTGATGATTTGCGGGATGCTCCTTCCCTGAATTTAATCGAGAATTTAAACAGATTGGGAGCGAAAGTTAAAGCTTACGATCCGATTGTTTCTCAAACTGGGATGCGTCACGGTTTGTCGGGAGTTTTGGTGGAAACCGATGCGGAAAGATTGGCTGACGGTTGCGATGCTTTGGTGTTGGTGACTGACTGGGAACAGTTTCGTAATTTAGATTACGATAAAATGGGCAAATTGATGGCTCATGCGGTGATGATTGACGGCCGCAATTTCTTAGATAAGAAGGTTTTAGAAGCGGCTGGTTTCCAATATGTCGGGATTGGAAGATAAGAAAGAGTTTGGAGGATAACCTCTATCCTGTAAGGTGCGCAATGCGCACCTAGAGCGTCCGTACAGTAGAATATTTTGACAAAAAGAACAAAATATGTATTATGTAGGGGCTCTCGCATGAGGGCGACAGTAGATCGCGATCGCCAACCATTTTTTTGTCCTCATGCGAGAGCCCTGCCAAGGTCTACATCAACATACATACGTATCGGCTCAATAAGTAGGGGTAGCAGTTAATCTAGTTGCCAAGACAAGCCCAAGGGATAAAGAGAAGATTTTTCGCGAATAATAGTGGACAGAGAGGGAATAATTCCAAGTTGAGAAATTCGGTCACGCACATAACCCTTAAAAACTGATTCCCAACTGACTCCTTAGTAGCAACAAGAGACATAAAAGTATCCCATGCCCTCGTACCCTCAATCGTCTGAGTTGCATAGCTAATATTACGTCGCTGCACAGCAAGTTCGGGCAGCTAACTCAGCGGGATTATTGTGTAAAGGTAATTCAGGGTGCTCTAAAACCCTCAGCAACTCCGATACTTTTGTCGCAGTTAATTGTTTGCGTTCATCCAACAATTCATAGCCGCTTGGAGTTTCAAAAAGCCGCCGAAATTTCGACCTTAAAAGCAGTGCAGCTTCAGGACTGGGAACATCTTTATAAGCTAATAATTCCCGATAATAATCCCAAAAATTTTCGATAAATTTCCCTAAAATTACTTGATGGCAATGGAATACCGGGCTTAACTTTTTGTAATGCCTTCCCTCATGCACCCAACATAATGCTCTATCAGCAGTGATTAACTTGAATTGGGGAGCATCATCACAACACAGAGTTTGTACGACTGGACAATCAGTTTGCTGATGATAGAAAACAATAGCTGCTGCTTCCTTAATCCTGGTAACTTGTTGAGCACCCAGTTTGGGTACATACTTATTAAGTAGGTGATTAAACTCTGACTCACCCAACACCGTTTCTTGGGGTAATAGCTTGAGAGCATTCTGCCATTTAGCCGGGATTTTGAAGTCCTCAATTAGTGAGAATGTCAGTGGATTGAGCATGAATTTTAGTTCTCGTCCTGGCTGTAATCCTCTCAGGACAGTCAGTCTGTCTTTATTCGCTGTTGTGAAGTATACTGTATATAAAGGGTTGCAGATGATATTGGTGGTATGGTTTACTCCAGCTACACGCGCGCCTGTTTGGTCGAAGTGTTGCCAGGGGCTACTCGCTAGTCCTGAATCATAAACTTCTTTTTTCTCGGTTTCAAAACCGGAGTGGTTTTTGATTAGCAGGTTGGATAAATAACCTGCTGAGATGGAAATACCTAGATCGGCTAAAAACTCCAGTAGTTTACCGCATCCTCATATTACCCCCTAGCGTACAAACTGATGATTAAGGCTTTGATTCCTGGTCCAAATTCTCCTTCGTAGCCCATTGGTAATTCTGCTACATAAGTTTTTCGGAGTGAGGGTGAGTAATATTTCTGTTTACGGAACAATATGTTGTCGGTTGCCAAGCTGATATCTTGGATGATTACTTGTTCGTATCCTTTAAATTCTGCGTCTGCTGGCAGTTGGTCTGTGGGGTATTCTAGTATTTCTTCTCGATCTATTTTAATTGTGGCGTTCTTACTGCCTTTTTTGTGCTTTTTTGGTTGGCGTTTTTCGTTCTTTTTCGCTATGAGTGCTGACTTTTGAATCCTTTGGAGTTGGCTTTGATGTCTGGTTTTCCTTGTTCTCCCTTCAATCGGTTGTTTTCATCTTTCAACCGTTGATTCTCTGACTCCAAGTCTTTGACTTTTAATTGTAATTGCTCTATTAGGTTCAGTAAGAACTCTACTGTCTGACGCATTGATTGGTCTGCAATACCTGAGGGGTCGATGGTTTGCAGTATATTGGAGGATGACTTGTCTTGTGAAATAGTCTTTGGCGTCATGTGTCCTATTTTATAACACTTTTTTTACTCTGCTTACTTTTTTTCTCTGCTACCCCGAATTATTGAGCGGATACTTTTTGTGGTTGTAATTTATTCATCTTTTTGTGACAATCAAGTATTGCATATAATTATATCATAACCTTGATAATGATTTAGGATTGCTATATCTCTTTGCCAGATGAGTTAGTGCGTTACATTGACCAGCGTGTAGAAATCGCAGTCGGCTAGTTGAGGTTTTATTGCAAGCATGGCGCAAACAACAAGAACAACAGGCAATGGTAGAAGCCTGTTTATTGCTGGATGAACTGAGCGATGAATTAACCGATGAGGATGAAGCATGGCAGCAAGCAGCGATTACCGACTGGGAAGCATCTGCTGGCTGGTGACTTTACTTTATACCCAGATCCCCGAATTCTTAAAGAAGTCGAGGATCTATCCCGTAGGAATTTTCTTATAGGTTGTTTTTGTTTTTATAGCGTTGACTGAATCTTGTTTCATTTCTATAAATCTCTTTTCGGCGAGTTCTTCGACCTGGGGAGTGTAGTCTTTTCTAGAAAATACAGGACTGATGAGTGTAGGATAGGCTTTGATCCCCACAGATTGTATTTGAGGATTTTCGATCATTTCTGAAGCTTGTTGTATCAGAAGATCGAAAGCCAGCTTATAACTATAAGCTTTTACCTCCGACAAAGATTGAAATTCAAAGGGATTTTGTATTCTGACAGCCCGAATAATAGGGCCAGTATCTACGCCTTCATCTACATAATGAACAGACGCTCCAGCAACTCGTTTAAATTCTTCAATATCACCACGAGATGCCATATTTTCGACAGCAAACATACCCCTTGCATAAGGAAGAACAGCAGAATGAGCATTAATAATGTTACCTTCTGTCAATTCAATCCACCAAGGACTAAGAATCTTATCCAAAAACACAAACATACAAATCTTACCTTCATTTTTACATTCTATTTGTAGCCACTCCTTCACTTTTTCACTATTTATAGTTTTACCTAAAAAGATACTTTTTTGAAATGAGTTTTGTGCCAATGCAGGTATTCCAAATAATCTTATCATAGCTTCTTCCGTCTTACTAAGTCCACCATATAATGTTTGGATTTCCTGTAGAGAATCACTTGTTAAAAGTTTTTCCTTCTGATGTAATTGATGAAATCGCTCTTTACTCTGGTGTGAAGCATCATTTTTATCATCTCGTATGAGAATACCTCTAAAAAATGGGTTTCCTTGGAATTTGGTGTACCATTGTGACACTAAATAAGTTGGATGAAAGCTATTTTCAGTCATTAAGAAAAAATTACAAGGCTGATTGTTTGTTTTCACGGTTAGTATGAACCTCTATTGATTTAAATTACAGTTTAGTTAACGGCTGCAAGCTGATAATTTTTCTT
This sequence comes from Microcoleus sp. PH2017_34_RAT_O_A, assembly GCF_020737885.1. Classification (NCBI taxonomy): domain Bacteria; kingdom Bacillati; phylum Cyanobacteriota; class Cyanophyceae; order Oscillatoriales; family Microcoleaceae; genus Microcoleus; species Microcoleus sp. PH2017_34_RAT_O_A. Next base: position 13,108 of record NZ_JAEQDD010000053.1, read on the forward strand.
GATATATAGACATATCAAAAAACTGATTGTTTCTCCCTCCGATCGACGATATTTCTAGTTGATTTTTATAATGTTTTGCTGGGATTTTTGGGACGTAGCGACAACATCAACACTGTACTAACAATACATAGTCCACCGATACCTTCAAAAAGACTCAGTGGTAAGCGAAGCCAAATAACTGATGCAGCTACAGCCGACAAAGGCTCTGCACTGGCTAATAAACTGGCTTCTGTAGGTGTAATGTATCGAAGACTGTCTATATAGAGATAAAAAGCGATTGCTGTGCCAAATACAATCACAAAACTTACTAACAAACCAGTAATTACAGACCAATGTTGACCTTGAATTTGCCAAGGAGAAGCGATCGGGCATAATGCAATACCTCCTATAATCATGCCCCACCCAATGATTACTTCAGAACCCCAACGTTGTAGCAAACCTGATGGATATAATGTGTAAAATGCAAGTGCAATTGCAGAACTTAATCCCCATGCTATTGATGTGCTGGAGACAGACAACTGGTGAACAGATCCATTTGTTACGAGAAGAAATGTACCTAACAGGGCAAATCCTAGGGCTATAAACTCTTGATAATTCGGAATTCGATTGTACTTTATTGCTAAGTAAACCATAATAAATAATGGAGCCTGATATTGCAATAAGGTTGCTGTAGCAGCATTACCGGTTTGAATTGCCACGAAATAGGTATACTGTACTCCCAACATACCAATAATTCCAAAAATCACTAATCGAATCCGATCTTTGGGATCGTGCCACACAGCAAAAACTTGATGGAAATTCTTTCGGAAACATCCAGTTATTAATAACAATATTCCTGAGATTAGCAGGCGCATTGTTACCAGCCAACCAGGAGTAAATCCCTCATCTTGAAAAAGCCTTTGTGCCACCGTACCAGAAAGTCCCCACAAGGTGGCCCCCACCAGCACCATAATAAGTCCCTTATAACGTAATAACTGAATCTTTTTCGAGTCAGATGTGAGCATAGTTGTTAATCATTCCTTAAGGCAATACAAATCTGTAGTTTTTTTTGTTCAGATACTTAACATTCTTATCTTCCATAATACTTGTGGAATGTCATTTTGAGATGAGGGGTACCCCCCCCATCCCAGAAGCAATAACATCATGATATTATTGATAGAGAAAGCTCGAAAGTATGCAAAACATAAACATCACATAAACTGTTTATTCTCCATCCAAGACTTTTAAGAAATTTATGAATTTTTACGATGCACCAGATACGGAAACACCCTTAATTTTGTCTGAGAATTTCAAATCATCTTGCTCAGGTTTGATGATATCTCCATTGATTGCTGAAAACTGTTTGGAACTGGTTCTCGACAAAGTTTTTTGTAAATTAAACAATTTTTTGTCTTTGAAAGCAGATATATTTTTGAAGGTTGAAGGATTTAATCCAGCAGGGTCTATCAAAATAAAACCTGCTATACGTATGATAGAGGCTCTCGAAGAAAAAGGAGAGATATCACCGGATCGTACCCATATTATCGAATCTTCGTCTGGTAACTTAGGAGTGGCGGCTAGCCTAGCTTGTTCGACTAAAGGATATCGCTTTACCTGTATCAGCGATCCAAACATTTCGTCTAGGAATGAGAAATATATAAAATTGTTCGGAGCCGAGCTTGTAATTGTTAAAGATAGAGATAAAAATGGAGGATTTTTAAATAGCAGAATTGATTTAATTAAGCGATTGCTTAAAGAAAATAAAAATTTATTTTGGCTGAATCAATATGCGAACTGCGAGAACAAAAATGCACATTATCTGAGTACAGCACATTCAATTTTTGAAAGCTTTTCAGAGGTTGATTACTTATTTATTGGTGCAGGTACTACAGGTACATTAATGGGATGTGCTGAATACATTAGAGATCGCAAGCTAAAAACAAAAGTTATTGCAGTTGATACCTTTGGCTCGGTTACTTTCGATTTACCTTCTAGTAAAAGATATATTCCAGGACTAGGTACAAGTCGAAAACCAGAATTGGTAGATAAAAGTCTAATTGATGATATTGTAGTAGTTAAAGAAGAGGACACGATAAAAATGTGTCGATATTTACTACGCGAAAAAACATTTTTAGTCGGAGGTTCGACTGGAACAGTTTTGGCAGGCATCAAAGCTTATGCACATAAACTGGATGCAGCGAAAAGTATAGTAGCAATAAGTCCTGATTTAGGAGAGAGCTACCTAGATACAATTTATGACGATCGGTGGGTTTCGGAACGCTTTCCTCATTGCCTTAACGCAATATAAAGACCAATAAAAATTAATTCCATGAAAACAAACACCATAGAGCAAAATTTTACAGTTATTTCTGGTTCAGTAGTTAATGAAATACTCCAAACTAACTATGCGAATGTAATTGATTTAGTTCAAAAAGCATATCTTACTCATGGAGACAAAAACACCATAAACCCAGATAGTTATTTTTTGAAATATCCAGAAAAGCCAGAAGCGAGAATCATTGCTTTACCTGCACATTTGGGAGGAGAATTCAATATTTCAGGGATAAAATGGATTGCCAGTTTTCCCAAAAATATCGCCCATGGAATCCCTCGTGCATCTGCGGTGATTATTCTCAATGATTATGAAACTGGATATCCAATAGCCTGTCTTGAAGGCTCGATTATAAGTGCTTCTAGAACCGCCGCTTCAGCAGTTTTAGCAGCCCAAAATCTTATCAAACCAAAAACAGTCAAAAGATTGGGGATTGTTGGATGCGGACTAATTGCTCGTTATGTCTTGAAATTTTTGCTAAATACTGGTTGGACAATATCTGCACTAGATTTGTTTGACTTAGCTGATGAGTACAGTATGGCGATGAAAGAGTATGCTCAAGAGAGAGGAATCAAGGAAGTTCAAATCTCATCGACCAAAGAAAACCTGATTTCATCTTGTGATTTGATTAGTTTTACTACAACGGCTGATGCACCATATATTGACGATATTAGTGTCTTTTCCCACAATCCAATTATTTTGCATTTATCTTTGCGAGATTTATCATCAAAAATTATTCTTGAGTCAAACAACATTGTCGATGATGTAGATCACTGTTTAAAATCTGCAACATCTTTGCATCTTACCGAGCAAGAAGTTGGAAACCGAGATTTTGTTACAGGAACTATCGATCAACTTATTCAAGGAAAACTCACTTTAGACATACACAAGCCAACCGTATATTCGCCATTTGGTATGGGAATCCTTGATCTTGCTGTTGCTTATTATGTATATCAAAGGGCAGTCTTGGAAAAAATAACTGTTTCCATTCCAGATTTTTTTTACGAACCCACACGAATATAGATAACATATCGATTGCTATGATCGATCGACTGCTGAGAGTTGATTGACTGTTGTGGGTCGATCGCACAGGAGCGATCGGAACCTCCATAACCCATTAAATTAGAGCTGTGTGACTTTTTTGAGTTCAATATTTTCCACTCCGTTTAAGTCATTTATTAGCTAGAACTATCAAGATAGGACTAAAGTCCTCACTACAAACTTTTTGGGGGGAGTTTTTAACAATCTCCCCCCTTCTCCTTCAGCTCTAAAAATCTCTCAATTGAGCAGTTGTCACAGCAACTTCCTTAACCTGGGAACCCCGGCGCACCTTCAGTTTCAAAATTTGACCAATTTGGCTATTTTCCACCAAATTTTGCAACTGTTCGGGTTGAGTCACTTTCTGGCCCTCAATTTGAACGATCGCATCTCCTTTCCGAATCCCGGCTTTCTCAGCAGGCGTATTGGGTACAACTCGCATCACCAATACCCCTGTAACTTCGGGCACAATCAAAGGAGCATTGGGGTCAGAATTATTCTCTCTGGCCATTTCCGGAGTCAAAGCAATCATCTGAATCCCCAAAAACGGATGGCTGACTTGTTCTCCCTTGGCTAACTGGGCGTAGATGGCTTTCGCTTTGTCGATCGGAATCGCAAACCCAATACCCATTGCATCCGCCCGAATCGCCGTGTTGATGCCAATCACTTCTCCTCTGCTGTTCAACAGCGGCCCGCCGGAATTGCCGGGATTGATGGCGGCGTCGGTTTGAATGAAATCGAGGCGCTTGTCGGGAATGCCGACGGCTGCGCTCGATCGCTTCAAAGTGCTAATAATGCCTAAAGTGACGGTATTGTCAAATCCGAGGGGGTTGCCCACGGCGATCGCCCAATCACCGACTTTCACCGCATCGGAATCTCCCAGTGCTGCCACGGGCAAGTTAACACCTTTGGTATTAATTTTGACAACAGCCAAATCTGTTACTTCGTCAGTACCTTGGACTTCTCCTGGAAATGTCCGGCCGTCATTTAAGGTGACAGTTACTCGATCGGCTTTGTCAACCACGTGAGCATTGGTTAACACAATCCCGTTTTTGTCAATGATGAAGCCAGAACCTTGACCCCGCAAGTGTTCTTGTCTGGGCGTCATGCTCCGCAAATCTTCTCCCAAAAATCTGCGGAAGAAGGGGTCTTCCATTAAGGGGTCGAGGTTGCGGCTGACAGTGCGCTCGGTATCAATCCGGACAACAGCAGGCCCGACTCGATCGACTGCCGCCGTCACAAAACTGCTGGTATCTGCCGCCACAGCCACCGGGAGTTCCGGGCTCCGCAGCGCTAGCATTTGCGGATTTGGGAGAGTTGCTGGGGAACTCCAATGTACTTGCTGCACGGCTTTTTTGGGCTGTTCCTGCCAGTTGGGCGGATTTTTGCCGTCTGCGGCAGAAGCGGGTGCAGCATTGATGAAGAGAGCGCTCAGGGCGATCGTCATTGCTAAAATGAGTCCGAACCAGCGATCGGTGCGGGGTGCGGAGCCAAAAAACTTAAATAGTCGCATAGCGTCAATCTTTGTTAGTCTGGGTTATTCTGGTAAAGGCGTGCGATCGAGCGGAGTCAATAATCGCCCGCTATGAAGATCCTAAATATATTTAGCTGAAACAGCATTCATCCCCGCGCTCTACCTGTACAATCCGTGAGCGACGGGATGAATGCGCGATCGTCCGCCGATTGCACCCGCGCACAAGGCGCTCTCGTCACAGCCAGCGGGAGATGCGCGGGTGTATGAGCAGGCGAACAAAATCCCTTGATTGGTCTGTATCTGTGTTATCATATGTAAGCATTTTGTGATAAAAGCATCGTGTTAAAAGCAGTCAAAGTCAGAATCTATCCTACCCAAGAACAGCAGAGTCATTTGGCAGGGGCTTTTGGCTGTGTTCGATGGGTGTGGAATCAATCTCTGGCTACCATGTCCCAAACCTATAAGGAGACTGGGAAAGGTATATCGGCTTTGATGATGAAGAAACAGATTCCAGTATGGAAGACTGAGCATGAATGGCTCAAAGAGTGTTATTCGCAATGCCTCCAGTCCTCTGTACTTAATCTGTCCCAAGCTTTTATCAATTTCTTTGATGGCCGAACAGGATATCCGACCTTCAAGAAACGTCAAGGTAGACAATCAATGCAGTACCCTCAGAACGTTAAAATTCTGAGCGATACTGAGATTAAATTCCCTGGTAATCTTGGAGTGGTTGAGGCTAAAATTCATCGCGCTCTTGTTGGTAAATTAAGGACTGTGACGGTATCTAGAATGCCTGATGGTCGTTATTACGCCTCCCTACTGATGGATGATGGTATAGAAAACCCAGTCGCTAATGAAGATGGTAGAGCCATTGGTATTGACCTCGGTTTACTAGACTTTGTAGTTACATCTAATGGCTCGAAATACCAGAACCCTCGACATTTGAAGAAGCACGAACGTAACCTCAAACGCAAACAGCGTAAGTTATCCAGAAAAAAGGATCGAACTACCAACAGACGACGAAAGGCTTCAGGTGCTGTAGCCAAAGTCCACGGAAAAATAGCTAGAGTGCGTGAAGATTTCCGACACAAACTATCCCGTAAGATAGTTAACGAAAACCAAGTGATTGTGGTCGAGAATCTGGCAGTAAAGAACATGGTCAAAAATCACAATCTTGCCTTATCTATCAGTGATGCTGGCTGGGGAATATTCTGCACCATGCTTAAATATAAGGCAGAAGCAGAAGGCAAAGTCTATCTAGAAGTAGGTCGATTTTTTCCATCATCTCATCTGTGTTCTAATACTTTACTGTCGCTGCCAAAAATGGATCTATCTGTGCGTGAATTTGACTGTGCCCACTGTGGCAATCGACACGACAGAGACATTAACGCGGCAATCAATATTAAAAATGAAGGCTTACGGTTATTGACGTTGGGAACCAGCGTTACTGCCAAGGGAGGCAATGTAAGACCAAAACGATATGGGCAAAAATCCACTGTCGCCGAGGCTGTTGCCCTTGAACTTGGAAGCCCACACTCTACCCGCTTCGGGTAGAGTGTTGGGTCGTTCACACAGCTACAATACACGAGTCTGGAGCCAGCACAAACTCAACATATTCTCAATTCTAACGTGAAAAATTTCCCTAGTAATACCAGTTTCAAAAAAAGAATTAAACTGTAGTCCAGCGTTCTAAACCACTACGGAACAACTTATTCCCAAATCCCCAATCTCAAATCTCAAATCTCAAATCTCAAATGGCACAACCCTGATGATTATATCTGACACTTCTACTGACAAATCCGTACCCTCAAATTCCCACCACCACCATCACGACAATCAATCAGTCCACCCTCACCATCACGATGAAGAATCGATGCGACGGCTGGTTAATCGCTTATCTCGGATTGAGGGACACGTCCGGGGCATCAAAACCATGGTACAAGAAAACCGTCCCTGTCCCGAAGTTCTCGTGCAAGTTGCAGCAGTTCGAGGCGCGCTCGATCGCGTAGCAAGAATCATTCTTGACGAACATTTAACTCAGTGCATTGCCAGAGCCGCGAAAGAAGGCAATATCGATACCGAAATAGAAGAGTTGAAAGCTGCTTTGGATCGGTTTTTGCCTTAGTCGCTGCCATTTTTTTACATATACCAGCCCCGCCAGATGGTTAGGAAGTTCTGGCGTGCGCTTTCTTCATCCGATTAATTGCAAATAAAAGTCTCTCGCGACGATCGCTAAAGGCTGCCTTCTTCCTTCTTTTTCTCCTGAGGTAAGCCGTTATTGATGACTGATGACTGATGGTTGGGAAGTTCTGGCGCGCGATCGCTTTACTCATGCGATCAACTGCAAAGAAAAGTCTCTCGCGACGATAACTAAAGGCTGGCTTCTTCCTTCTTTTTATCCTGAAGCAAGCCGTTATTGATGACTGATGACTGATGACTGATGACTAATGACTTCTTCATTCTTCTATAACAAAACCTGCAAATTAGACACAACTTGCAAGTTATGAATTCGGGCGCATTGCTTAAGCATCTTTCACCAACCAGGGAAAACCATCAAATATTTTCCCCCTCAACCCAATCGGCACAACAGATAATTTATACGATCGGCAGTTGGTGAGAGCGATCTTAGTTCAAAAAGAAGTAGTGAGTTTTTAGTGACAACCAAAGTCATCAACAGCTTTAAACTCTGAGTATCAACAATTGGACGGTGATTAACCAGACTTGGGATGAACTGTCTATCTAAACTTTCGTCAACTTGCCTTTGAGCTGGTATCTGACTGTTGCGTAAACGGCCTTATAGGAAGCTTCTATGCTGTATTCCTGCTGCAACCACTCTTGAATTTCTCCATAGCTTTTAAAGCCTTTTTGGGGATCGCTGAGGCGCATTGCCAAACTAGCGCGGGCCAGAGGAGGAATCGCCGGCTTCCTGCCACCGCTGTGCTTGGTTTCCAGGAGTCCTTCAAGTCCATCAGATCTGTACTTTCTCAGCCACCGCTGCACAGTAATGCGGTTTACGCCGATCGTCATTGCCAATTCTTTAACTGTCTTAACGTGACAAATTTTGAACAGGTAAAGTGCTTGAATTTTTTGAAAGCCGCTTGCCGTTTTTTGTTCGGTTAACAGGCTTTTTAGTTCTTCTGTGGTCTCTGTGATGCTAAGTTTACATACTCCAGCCATATCAATTACCTCACGAGGATTCGCACTATACAATTGTTTTTTTTGACTGGGGAGAAAAATCTTCTCCCCTCCTAAATGCTCGCCTTTTGCTTGCCAAGAAAGGAATAGACAAGCTATCTCAATTAAACTTTTTCATGCCTGGACTTACTCAGATGCTCAGAAGCTTGTTTTTTTTTACCTGGAGCAAGGGCTGGAACGCGTCTTTTGGTGAAAGACCCGGTTTATGAGTCAGTTTGGTATTGGATGGCACAAGCATCATTGCTAATACTGATATCAGTTAACTGATCGACCGCAACATTAGCTGCAATAGTTGACTTTTAAGGAATACCATTTATTCTCTTTTTGTTAAACATATATCATGGTTTTTCTGGTGTTTTTTGGTAATTTTTGCGAATGTCTTGGCGATTTATAGCTAGCATATAACCTTGGTCTGTACGCTAGCTAGAAGCACATTTAGACACAGATTATCCTGCTCCCAGAAGTGTATTTCTGGCTTTCCCTTTGTGAGAAATCCTGAGACATTAGCACTCTGATGGGCCGAAGCGGATCGCGCCGAGTGACGGTGCAACCAACTTTCACGGCACGCGGGCAGGCCTCTGTGAAATTACTTGCTCGATCGCCAGTTGAGTAAAACACGTCTACCGTGGGATTGTCAAATTTTCAACATCACAGTACCACTATCGGCTATTTTCGCCTGCCTGTCGTGATCGAAAACGTTGCTTCTATGTGATACTACTAACATTAATTAGTGATCGTTATCACACAAATACTCAGTAACCTCAACTAGCCATAAAAAGTTATGGCCTCGATCGCACTTTCCAGCGAGAATTCTTTGATTTAGTTAGGAAGTACGATAACATTGACATTTTTGTTAAACATTTTTACCCAGGTGAACAAGCATCCTGTTTTGTCCTTCAACCTCCCCAAACGGTCTAGGGCAGTCTTGTACTGGGCGTGAATCTTTTAGCATCTCAAGTCTAAAATGGCAGAAGATCCGGTGCAAGCAGCTTGCGGAGAGTATTGTTCATTTAAAAGGTGTAGAGAAGCCAAAATGAACGTTGACGAATTGCTCAAGCTATACGGAATAGGAGAAAGAAATTTTAGTGGGGTCTACCTGCACGAAGTCTACCTCTACGAAGCAGAATTGATTGGAGTCAATCTGTCTGAAGCCGACTTGATTGGCTCCAATCTCAGCAAAGCCAAACTCAGCAGAGTCAACTTTGGCAAAGCCAATTTGTGCCAGATCAATTTGAGCAGAGCCGACTTAGCTGGAGCCGACTTCACCGAAGCACTTTTAGCTGAAGCTAACCTGTATCGAGCTGAGTTGATGGGAGCAAATCTTAGCAAAGCAGACTTAAGTGGAGCTTCCCTGATCCAAGCAAGTTTAATCGGAGCCAACATATCTCGGGCAACACTCTCTCGTACAGACTTGCACGGAGTAAACCTTTACGGAGTAAACTTGCGAAGGGCCGTTCTCACAGAAGCAGATTTAATTGGAGCCAACTTAACTAAAGTAGACCTCAGCGGAGCCGACTTAATGGGAGCGAGCCTAATTAGGGCAGATTTGACTGAAGCAATTTTAAGTGCCTCAGACTTAAGCGGGGCAAACCTGTTGGGAGCAAACCTGACAAAAGTTAACCTGAGCGGAGTATATCTTAAGGGTGCGACGATGCCTGACGGTACGATTCACGATTGATTAATTTACGTCTTAAATGTTATGGTTGGCGAGAACCAATACTAAGGGTAACATTTTTTTTGTTACCCTAATTTATTGATAGCAAAACGTTTATTTGAAACTCTGGTGAGACCTTCAACAGTTGACAGTTGACAGTTGACAGTTGACAGTTGACAGTTGACAGTTGACAGTTGACAGTTTGAGAGCGACCTCTACCTAGAAGGAAGAGGATTGGAGTAATGAATAGTCTGATTTTCATTTCTCCCTCAAAGGGTTGGGGCTTTCAACCAATTCTTTCTGGTGAATTTCAATGTATCAGTCCTGGACGGATTAAGGGCAAAGAAACCGGGTTTTTCACCTAATCTGTGGACTACAACGAAAGATTTTCCTAAAAAACCCGGTTTCTGACCACTCGTGCGTCAGCCCTATGTATGATGTCTGGGATAGATAGCTGAGAATCTGGCAATATTTAGCAATGTCTGCGATCTAGATTTTCAATTGCTGCGATAAAAGCTATTTTAGATTTATTAATTGGGATTTTGGATGCTTAAGATGAAACTCAGAATCATGGCTGCTGCAACGCTGCTGAGCGCGATCGCCCCTCTAGCCCCTGCACAGGCCGAGAACATTCAACACACGCAACAATTACTAGCCACCCGACAGTGCCCAAACTGCGACCTCAGCAGCGCTGGTCTGGTTTTAGCCAACTTAACAGGAGCAAATCTCAAAGGCGCTGACTTGAGATTGGCTAACCTCAGCCGAGCCAACCTCACTGGGGCAGATCTCAGCGGGGCAAACCTCAGCGGCACCAGTTTGTTTGGCGTCAACCTGACGGGAGCAAACCTGACGGGGGCAAACCTCAGCGGTGCTGACTTGAGAAGCGCCTATCTCAGCAACGCCAATTTAACTGACGCCAATTTAACTAACGCCCAACTGCTGGGTGCTAGAGGAATGCCAACTAATATTGGTACCGCAGAAGACTTCTACCGATTGGGAGTGCTGGAAGCTCAAGCGGGAAACTACAGAAACGCCATTGACTATTACAATCAAGCCCTGAATCTGAAATCGGATATAGCTGCGGTTTATTTTGCGCGCAGTATGTCTCGCGCTGACTTGGGAGACTTCGCCGGCGCGGCTCAAGATGTTGCAAGAGCAAACCAACTCTTTACCACTCAAGGAAATCCCCAAGGTCAGGAATTGTCAAAGCAGCTAGCAGAAGCAATTGTGGCCCGCCAAAAGCCAACGGAGCCGCGCACTGGGGGCGGCAGCTTTATGAGTATTCTGGAGTCGCTCACTTCTCTTCTGCTGAATTTTCTATAGTTGTTAGTAAGTTAACTGTTAACTGTTAACTTACTAATTCAGAGGAATCTCGATCCAGAACTCTGTACCCTGACCGGGTACAGAAACACACTTGAGTACCCCTTGGTGTTTCTCAACTACAATTTGATAACTGATAGACAGTCCTAAACCCGTCCCCCGACCGACGGGTTTAGTAGTAAAAAAGGGATTAAAAATGTGAGAAATTAACTCTTTGGGGATGCCGTGACCGTTGTCTGCAATGCAAATTCCTACTGTTTTTTCATCAATTAATTCGGTGCGAATCCGAATGCAAGGGGATGGTGAATCAGGTATCAAACGCTCGGTATTGACCTTTATATCTACTGTCCCGACATCCAGTTGTTGCGAACTCAAATATGTCACGGCTGTACTTGCCCCTAGGGAGTTAACATTCACAACTCGATCTATTTGTCCCATTTCTATGGCGTCAATGGCATTGCCGATCAGATTCATAAATACCTGATTGAGCGAGCTGGCATAGCATTCAACTAAGGGCAAATTGCCGTATTCTTTAATGATTTCTACGGTGGCGCGATCCGACTGGGCTTTGATCCGGTGCTGCAAAATCAACAGGGTACTGTCGATGCCCTCGTGAATGTCAACGCCTTTCTTTTGAGCTTGATCGAGCCGGGAAAAATTGCGTAAAGATACAACTAACTGGCGGATGCGCTCAACTCCTACTTTCATAGAACCCAAAATTTTTGGCAAATCTGTGGCAAGAAATTCGATGTCGATTGCTTCGGCACACTCGCTAATTTCTGGGTTGGGATTGGGATAGTGCTGGCGGTAGAGATCCACCAAGCAGAGCAAATCTTTGCTGTATTCGCTGGCGTGGGACAGATTGCCGTAGATAAAGTTAACGGGGTTATTGATTTCGTGGGCGACGCCGGCCACCAATTGTCCGAGACTGGACATTTTCTCGGTTTGAATCAGTTGGGCTTGGGTATTGTTCAGTTCAGTGACGGTTTTAGCTAGTTGTTCGGCTTTTGTTCGATCGGCTGCTGCTGCATTCAGACTTTCTTGATAAAGTTCTGCTTGATGAATGGCGATCGCAGCTTGAGAGGCCAAATTTTGCAGTAACTCTTGTTCTGCGGTTGGCCAAACCCTCGGCCCAGAACACTCGTGGGCAATCAGCAACCCCCAACATTCGGCATCTTTGCCGATCATCGGCACAATTAAACTTGCCCTCACCTGCAAGTTTTCCAAAAATTCGCGGTGACAGGGCGTTAAATCCTCAGTATAAATATCATTAATTGCTCGCATCCGTCCCGATCGATAAAAGCAGTCTGAGTCTTCGGGAAAGCATTCATGTGGAGATTTGATACCTAAAATTGACTGCCAGTGGCCGCGAACAGCTTCAACAACTACCTCGCCGTGTTCGCAGGCACCAAATTGGAAAATTACCGTGCGATCGGTATTTAACAAAACTCTCACTTCCCGCACAATAGTTTGCAGTATGGTCTTTAAATCCAAGGTGCTGCGAATTTGGTCTCTGACTCGCGTCAATACTTGGGCAAACTCTAAGGATTTTTGCAATTGGGCGGTACGCTCTTGAACTTGGCGCTCTAAGTTGGCATTCAGGGCTTGCACTTCTTTATGAAGAAGGTACTGCCCAATTGCCGAACAAAATTGGCTCCCTATCGTTAAAGCTTGCTCGATCTCCTCCCATTTCCACTCGGGCGACTGACCTTTTTTGATTTCTCGCCAGACTTCAAAGGATTGTCTGGGAAGGATTTGTGCAACACTGCTGTCAAAGCGCCCCGCCCACATTTTTTCGGTATCAATTTCATTGCGAAAAATGGTCAAACAGCCAACTACTTGTTGTTGGTAGTGGAGGGGAATTACCAGCAAACCCCGAATTTGAGTTCCTTGGAAAGCAGGAACTAACACTCTAAATAGAGATTCTTTGTATAAGTCTGTAATTATCCAAGCCCAGAATTGGGAATTGGGAATTGGGAATTTGGGAAAATCGGGGGTATTTTTCAATCCTGTGGTTAGCCATTGTTGCCAGAGGGGATGAGCTTCGATCGCGCTGACTGTTTCCCAATGGGGAAGTGTCGGTTGAGTCCCTGTGACGAACAGTTCAAAGGTAGCATCGATCGCAGTAGGGGCAATGGGAAATCTTCGATCGATCTGGGGAACCGGTAACTGTTCGCTGTTGATTTTCCGGGGGTTGAGATAGAGTCGGCCGCCACTCCCCCCCAAAGCAGTGACAGTGGCTTCCAAAGCCTGTTGTAGTTGAATGTCGATCTGACCGTACAACAGGGCTGCGACGCGACTGACGGTGGCTTCCCGAGATGCTTGAGAGCGGGTTTTTTGGAGCAGGAGCGAGTGGCCGATGGCGATCGACAATTGATCTGCTACGAGCTGAACTACTTCTAAATCTGTGGATGAAATATTGCGGGGGGAGGAGTGGTGAGCCACTAACAGTCCCCACAGTTCGATGTGAGTTTGGCGATCGCTTCCAGGCTCGCATCTACTTACGCAGGCGGGGGCCTCGCAGATCTCTGTTTTGTTCTGTTGCGACACACTCCTGTGGTGCAAAATTGGCACGACTAAGGAAGATTGGACTCCCATTGCCATCAAGTAAGCTTTGTGGCAAGGATCGAGCGAGCGATAGTGGATTTCTTCATTTACTAAAGGTTGACCGGTATCCGCAGCATCAACGGGACTGAGGGCGATCGTCTCGGAGTTAACATCTACTATTGTCCGCTGGCGCATACGGACATACATCTCCCGCGCGCTGGGAGGAATGTCGTCTACTGGAAAATGGAGACCTTTCAAGGAAGGGAGATATATATTATTAATTGATTCGGCAACAACTTCTCCGCAGCCGTCGGCACTAAACCTGTAGATCATAATGCGATCTGTTTTCAGAAAAGACCGCACTTCTGCTACTGTACTGGTTAAAATATCTTCTAATTCTAGAGATTGGCGGATGCGTTCTGTGATTCGCCTTACCAAAACTTCTTTGTCTAGTTTATGATGTAATTCTTGCGTATTTTCTGTGATTTGCATAAATCTCCTTTGGCAATTATGGAATGATAATAAGAAGTTTTGATCTACATTCGCGATCGAACTCAACTTTACGAGCCTGAGTTTTTGACTAAACCGAGCTTTACTATTAATCCGTGGCGTACTGCTTAGTGACGACCGTGTATCCCCTGTGGCACCCTGAAGAACAAAAATCGGCGATCGCCTGTGGTGTATTCCTTGCCTTCTACAGACAGGGCGACTTAACCAAATGATAATTATTATTTTAATCCTCTTATCAATTTCTTGCAATCTTGAATTCTCAGTCTCAGAATTATTTATTTTTAGGATAAGTTGACATTAGTTTGTATAACTTCATATAATGATAGATTAATGTGAGTTTTGATCTGGCCCCGGGCGCTGACTAATTTCGCTTCGCACGCTCATCAGAATTTTACCCAAATGATTTTGGCCCGTTCCCTCGCAGCCGCACCCCCAGTAGTAATCTGTTGGCGAATCCTCCACAATCACTCGATCCCCTGTGGCGAGGAGAATAGCTTGAATGTCTGAATGAGTGAGAAACTTAGTTAAAACTGCCTCGCGCATAATGGGAATTTTTACCGCTTCCCAATCAGGGCGCATTTGGTGGTTTGGATCGCGGCCTAATTTGGCTGCTTCCTGAGGAGTTGGTACGGATTGAATTGCGGCCACTAATCTTTCATCAGCGCTACCGACAAATTTTTGGGCTTGATAGTAATGTTCCACAGTCAACCAATCTTGACCGTACAAGCAAATGTCGTGTAGTGAAAAATTGGAAAAGCAGCCGTAAGGATCCTCTACTTTATAAAAATAAATTATCATAATTATATTTAGATATTAGATTTTTAATTTTACAGTATTGACGAAGGGAGCATCTAATTTTGATAAAAAGCATTTTTTATACCATTGCTAAGGCAGCGGAAACTATGATATAGCGATTCTCAAGCGTGGTGAGGTATGCCCTATTTGGCCGATGCCCGATGCCCGATGCCAATGAGTACCTCATATTTTTGAGAAAGGCTATAGTTTATATTGTAATTAACGATCGAGAATTGGGATTGACACTCTCAGGTCTAAAGACACGCTCGATTCTGCGGACAAAGTAGGCTTGGGTAATACCCAAAGTCTAACTCTCGCTACGGTCGTCAAAGACCGTCTACCCAGTTGGTTTAAGTCTATACCTAACTTACTGGCTACTTTTTTTTTTTTTTGAGAATGTTGGCAGCACCATTTAAGTCTGCATTTACAATCCTGCCATTTGCTGACCGATATAGTCCACGTTTAATTCGTTTTCCAGACGCTTTCCACCCAGATGGTTTTTCACCATATTTGGGTAGGGAGTCACCATCTAGAAAACTAGCATTCGATGTATACGCTTCTTCGGTTTCCACAAATCTGATGCCGTGCAAATCGCACAGTTCTTTTAACCTATTTTTCAGCTTTCCCAAAGGCATTTGAACAAACTTTTGGTTGTTCACTTTACCGAGATTACTATTATATTTGAAACCTTCATTCCACCCAATTATCAGTGTACCAATTCCATTTTTCAGGCAATGGTTAACAATTAACAAAGCAGATTTGTTAACACCGTCGCGCATTTGGTGATTGCGCTTGCGAGTTACACGGTCTAGCCAATTATCCCAATAACCTTCTGGCTTTCCTTCTTTTCTAGTTGCTACTTTCTTGTTCCACAATTGATTCATCGCTTTCATGGCACGAGCATCAATTAAGAAAGAGTTTCCTAGTGTATCGACACAAGCTGCTAAATTATCAGCAGTTCCCAAATCAATTGATAACGCTTGACCGATGTCCAGATTGTGTTGTTTTTTTTCTACTTCGTAGGACATTTCTAGGTAAAAAGCACCATTTTTCGGGAGAATCGTAAACTCTTTAACCTGAGAAAAATTAAGATTTGACGGCATAGGTAGAAAGAATTCAGGAATTCCAAACCATCGCCTCACTGTTAAACCCAAGGAAAATTTCAACTGATTGCCAACAAGTTTCGGTCTTAACCCTCCCGAATTAGGATAAGCTACTTTGAACAATTTAGAACCTTTCAGGTATCCTGGTGGCTTGGGATTAAAATGCAATTGACCTTTGATGTACAAATCTCTTAATTCTTTAAAAGATTTGAATGCTTCTGTGACCGACATTAATGTTTGTTGCATTGGTGTTGATGGCAACGACTTAGCAACCATTGATTTTGAAACTGACGATTCAATAGACAAGTCAAACTTTCCAGTCAACAGTTTTCCGGTCTTGAAAAAAGTTTGACGAGCCAAGTAAACGCCACTGTTATATAGTTTACCTGATTGTTGACAGAGATACTCCAACAATGCTTGAAGTTCCCTGTTAGGAGACAGCAATACTTGCTGAACTCCCATTGTTTTTTTGGCTTTAGTCACCTCTCTTTCCCTATCATACTGGTTGATTTTTCTAGTCTAGGCGAGTATAGTCGATATATCAAGCCGTATCAACATAAAAGACCCACACCATTCGGCTAATTAAGAAAGAAAGAACACGGGGACTGAAGTCCCCTGCTTCGCTTTCCTCTCAGGACTAAAGTCTCTGAGTTTCCCGCATCCCGTATTATTTTTACGAGGAATCGATCGCCAGAAATTGGGATTTAAGAATACATACTTTGTTTTCCTATTTTTCCGGCTAAGATTGCTGCACTTTCCCCATGCCCAATTTCTCAGACTCTAAACTGTCGTGATGTCTTTCTCTTTCGATGCCAGAACATCTTCTATTTTGGCAATGTACTTGTCCGTCAGTTTTTGAATTTTATCTTGCAAGTCTCGCGATTCATCTTTAGAGATATCGCTGCTTTTTTCTTGCTTGCGAATCGAGTCAACGGCATCGCGACGGATATTGCGAATTGCGACTTTACCTTCTTCGGCAAACTTCGAGGCCATTTTGACGAATTCTTGGCGTCTTTCGCTTGTAAGCGGTGGAATGTTCAAGCGAATAACTGAACCGTCGTTGTTAGGTACGAGGCCTACATCGGACAGGGAAATTGCTTTTTCGATTGAGGTAAGCGCTGTGCGATCGAACGGTTGAATGTTGATCGTTGTCGCATCCGGGGTTCCGATATTGGCAAGGGATTTGATCGGAGTTGGAGCTCCGTAATAATCTACCATGACTCGATCGAGCAGGGAGGCGTTGGCGCGTCCCGTCCTGATAGTATTAAAAGACCGTTGAGTAGCCTCAACTGCCTTTTGCATATGATCTTCTGCTTCAGCTAACTTCACAAAATCCTCCGACAAGAGTTCCAATAGATTCTCCCATTACGGCACGGTAGATGTTGCCCGATACCGAGAGGTCAAATACCATAATAGGAATATTATTTTCTTTGCACAGGGCGATCGCGGTACTGTCCATCACCCGCAAGTCTTGGTTCAAGACGTGGGCGTAGGTGAGGGTTTGATACCTGCGTGCGTCTGGGTTGACGTGGGGGTCAGAATCGTACACCCCATCTACCTTCGTCGCTTTAAAAATCACCTCTGCATCAATTTCAGCCGCCCGCAAAGCGGCTGTAGTATCAGTAGTAAAGAAAGGATTACCAGAACCGGCACCAAAAATCACTACCCGTTTTTTTTCCAAGTGACGAATGGCGCGCCGCCGAATGTAGGGTTCAGCTACTTCTTGCATGGCGATCGCCGATTGTACCCTTGTTGGCACTCCTGCTTGTTCCAGTGCATCCTGCAAAGTGATAGCATTCATTACCGTAGCAATCATGCCCACATAGTCGGCTGTTGCCCGATCCATCCCTGCCGAAGCAGCTTTCACGCCACGAAAAATATTGCCGCCGCCGACAACGATCGCGATTTGAATCCCTTCGGAAACGACTTTCGCCACTTCCTGGGCGATCGACCCAACGACTACCGGATCGATACCGTAGCCCAAGCTACCCATCAGCGCTTCACCGCTGAGCTTCAGCAAAACCCGCTGATAAACCATCCCCATGCCGCCACTATTTTTTACTCTTTTGTCTCCACCATAAGATAGCAGCACGGGTGCATTTTGAACATCAATTGGCTGGAACAGGCTTTTGAGCTTGTTCCAGAACACCTGGGTGAGAACTCTCGACTAAATTTATTCCTTGGGATCGAAATCAAGAGCAGCAGAATTCATGCAATAACGTTGACCGGTTGGCTTAGGCCCATCGTTGAATACGTGGCCGAGATGAGCGTCACAAACAGCACACAGTACCTCAGTACGGCGCATGAACAAGGCATTATCCGCCTCATTCCTGACATTTTCTTCTTTAATGGGAGCGTAGAAACTCGGCCAACCGGTACCGGAATCGTATTTTGTTTCTGATTCAAATAGCTCAGTGCCGCAGCAAATACACTTATAAATTCCCGGCTTTTTGTTGTCGTGATATTCGCCGCTAAAAGCTCTTTCTGTTCCCTTTTTTCTGGTGACTTTGAACTGTTCTGGCGTTAGTTGCTGTTGCCATTCGGCATCGGTTTTCTTAACTTTGTCTGTCATGGTTTAATGTTGTTGACTGTTGACTGTTGACTGTTGACTGTTGACTGTTGACTGTTGACTGTTGACTGTTGACTGTTGACTGTTGACTGTTGACTGTTGACTGTTGACTCGACTAAGGTAGTTAGGACGTTATTAATTGCTAAAACCATTGATTTTATTGCATCTTCACATCTATCTTCTTCCTTCGGCTATAGCTAGTTAACTCATACCAATTTAATGGGTCGTTGCATAGAATCCGATCCCCCTAAATCCCCCTTAAGAAGGGGGACTTTGAGAAGAATCTTGTCCCCCCCTTATTAAGGGGGGTTAGGGGGGATCTGATTCGGGAGCCACCTCATAAAAAATTGGTATCATGCCTCCATTAATATTAACCTAATTGGCTCCAAATGAACATACCAGGGAAAAGGATTGTCTTTAATCGCCCGCCACTTTTCCTTGAAAACTTCAGCTTGCAAGTGATAATCTTGGGAATCGTGGGGAGGCGAGTGCAACTTGAGATATAATGTCACCCGGTGGGGAGTTTCCACGGTTGAGGCGATCCAACAAGCAAATGTATTTTCGCGATCGCGCGCGGCGCTAACAAAACTGATTTGATGAGCCCGAATTCCTACAGAAACTAGAGATTTGGGAATTGGTTCGGCGACAGTCAGATCGCAGCGCCAGTCGATCGCCTCCACGACAGTTTCGGAGATCGGTTTAGCAGCACAGAAGTTCTTACAGCCAGTCAACTGGGCGACGGTGAAGTTGCGCGGGCGATCGAAAATGTTCTGTTTGGTATCAAAGGCGATCGCACTTCCATCAGCCAAAACCAACAGATTCTCGCACACCCGGTAAACCTCCTCTAAATTGTGACTGACAAACAAAGTAATGCCTCGATAATTAGCCAAAGCCTGCATTAACTCCCGTTCCAGTTGACTCCGCAAGTGCGTGTCCAAAGCCGAAAACGGTTCGTCTAACAGCAGCAAATCTGGCGAACTCGCGATCGCCCTCGCCAAAGCCACCCGCTGCTGCTGGCCACCCGAAAGTTCCTGCGGATAGCGATTTTCAAGTCCCGACATTTGCACCGAAATTAATTGTTCTTTGACTCGAAGTTGTTGCTCGCTTGTAGATAAATGCTGCAAGCCAAAGGCAATATTTTCAGCCACAGTCAAGTGCGGAAACAAAGCATAGTTTTGAAACAAAAAACCGATACGGCGGTCTTTGGAAGGCACATCAATGCCCTGTACTGAGTCAAATAAAACCTTACCATTGACTGCAATTTTACCGCTAGTTGGAGTTTCCAAACCGGCGATGCAGCGCAGAGTCATGCTCTTGCCAGAACCCGACGCGCCCAAAATTCCCAGCACTTCCTGCCCGATATCGAAACCGACATTTAAGGCAAAGCCAGAAAGAGGTTTAAAGATGTTTAGAAAAAGTCCACTTTGCGATTGTTTTGTTGGGTATTTTGGGGTAAGATTTGGTGCATTTTTGGGAATATGAGATTGCCGTTTATATGGCAATCCTAAATAAGTTGTGGGATGGGCATCTTGCCCGTCCCATTTATATCCCAATCCTAAATGAGTTGTGGGATGGGCATCTTGCCCGTCCAGAATTGTGGGATGGGCATCTTGCCCGTCCCGAGGATAAGCCTGAACCAGTTTTGTGGCTGACTTAGGATTAGTATAGTGGGGATTTGGTTGGGGAGATTTTTTTTGTAAATCAGTCCAATAATTAACAGCAGTAAGCACGCTTAAAGCCAGACTAAGAATAATCAAAACCCAAATAGCAGCTTGCCTCATATCCCCAGCTTCCACAGCAA
Source organism: Microcoleus sp. PH2017_34_RAT_O_A (assembly GCF_020737885.1). NCBI lineage: Bacteria > Bacillati > Cyanobacteriota > Cyanophyceae > Oscillatoriales > Microcoleaceae > Microcoleus > Microcoleus sp. PH2017_34_RAT_O_A. The sequence continues at coordinate 33,425 of NZ_JAEQDD010000053.1, forward strand.
AATAAATTGCCATCGGGATAGTTTGAGTTTGTCCGGGAATATTCCCAGCTAACATCAAAGTCGCGCCAAATTCACCCAAAGCGCGGGCAAATGCGAGAATAGTTCCTGCTAAAATTCCCGGCCAGGCTAGAGGTAGCATAATCCGCCAAAAAACTGTCCATTCGGAGGCGCCTAAAGTGCGGGCTGCGTTGAGAAGATTGGCATCAATTTGCTCAAAAGATCCCAAAGCAGTTTTGTACATCAGGGGAAATGATACGACTGTGGCTGTAATGACGGCGGCTTGCCAAGTGAAGAGGATTGTTAAGTCGAATTTTAGCAACAATTGACCGATCGCGCCATTTCTCCCAAACAGCAGCAGCAACAAGAATCCGACTACTGTGGGCGGCAAAACTAAGGGAGAGATGAAAATGCCTTCAATTAAGGCTTTACCTCGGATGCGAGTTGAAAGCATCCAGCGGGCGGCGGCGATTCCGAGAAAGAATGTAAGAAATGTGGCGATGGCGGATGCTTTTAGGGATATCCACAATGGAGATAAGTCGAATTCCATATTTGGGATTAATAAAACCGGGCGGTTGAAACCGCGTCTATACAGACAAAACCCACCTCCGTGGGTTGAAGAACAGGAGATTAAAATTATGTTATTTTATTCAGTCCGCGGAGGCGGACTTCGTTTGTGTAGACGCGGTTTCAACCGCCGTCTTAATCTTAGCTAATTAACGAGCTAAACCGAATCCATATTTCTGAAATACTATTTTAGCGCGATCGCCCGCCAAGAACTCAACAAACGTTTTTGCGGCAGCGGGATGGCGGCTGTTTCTGATAACTGCTAGGGGATAGACAATGGGCGAGTGCAAATTTGCGGCGGCCGTTAGCTGTACAGTTACTTTGTCGGATGTTTTGGCGTCAGTGGCGTAGACTATGCCAGCATCAACGTTTCCGCTTTCGACAAATGTCAGCACTTGGCGGACGTTATTTCCTAGCACTAATTTTGGCTTAATTTGCTGCCACAATCCTAGTTTAGTTAGCATTTCTTGGGCGTATTGTCCGACGGGGACGCTGTTGGGTTCGCCGATCGCAATTTTCTTGATTTTAACATCTGTCAACTGTTTAAAATCGGTCAAAACAGCGCTATTTTTGGGTGCAATCAATACCAGGCGATTTGTCAGGAGGTTTCGTCGTGTCTGGTTGAGGAGCAAATTAGCTTGCTGCAAAGCATCCATTTGTTTGGTAGCGGCGCTAAAAAATACATCTACTGGGGCTCCTTGCTGAATTTGCTGGGCTAGGGCGCCGGAAGCACCAAAATTATAGGTAATATTAACATTGGGATTGCTGCTTTGATATACTGTTTTGATTTCTGTTAAGGCTGTCGAAAGACTGATTGCAGCGGATATGGTTAAAGATGTGCGCTGCTGCGTTGTGGCTGGAGTGCAACTAATCAGTAGTGCGATCGCCACCATTCCTGCGATAATTAAATTGAGAATATGTGTATTTTTTGAGTTCATGGGAAATAGAAGACCCGGCGGTTGAAGACCCGGCGGTTGAAGACCCGGCGGTTGAAACCGCGTCGATACATACAAAACCCGCCTCCGCGGGTTGAAGAGCAAGCGGTTAAAATATGTTATCTTCTTCAGTCCGCGGAGGCGGACATTGTTTGTGTAGACGCGGTTTCAACCGCCGTCTATGTTTGTGTAGGAGCGGTTTCAACCGCCGTCTATGTTTGACTTTCTGGCGGTTTCAACCGCCGTCTATTCCCGCCATTTGAGGGCACAACCGATCGCCTCTGTACTCGAAGGTTCTATCGGTTGGTCATTCAGCAATTGGTCGATCGCACTTCGCAAATAAGAAAATTGCACCGCTTCTGAATTGTCGGCATTGTCGTCTATTAAACCTTTATAGCGCAATCTGCCGTCTTGGTCTAACAAAAAAACCTCCGGCGTATGAGAAGCCCCAAAACTTTCAGCCACATCTTGAGCCATATCTCGGATGTACGGGAAGTTGAGTTGATTGTTGGCTGCAAAAATTTTCATATTTTCAAAATTTTCGTCGGGATGCTGGTTGGCATCATTAGCATTAATCCCGATTAAAGTAACGTCTCTATCTTGAAAATCTGCTTGCAGTTGTTTGAGGCGATTGAGATACAACTGGACGCAGGGAGACTGATTGCACAAAAATATCACCGCTATCGCTCGAAATTTTTCTAAATATCGAGATAAATGGTGAACGTCTTCGTCAACTCCCGGAAGTTCAAAATCGGGAGCGTAGCCGTTAATTGGAGTACCTGTTGTTTCGCTGATTAAACTCATTTTTTCAGGATGTGAGGAGCAGTATTTTCTAAGATGAAAGATGAAAGGATCGGTGCGAATCTAATAGGTTATTTTTGGACTTTACCTTAATTATAGCCTGACTAACAGCCTATTTGAATTCGGACTTGGCGATTTATTCCTCGTCTTGCTTTAGCCAACCTTTCGCCAGAGCTTGATATCCAATCATTTTGTATGTTAGTTTGGCGGCGGTAAATTCTGAGACTACAGAATCTACAACAGGTGCTAATTCCATGATGTCACAGCCGATGACTTCGTAGGACTCGAATAACCGGCGTAAAAATCCGGTGAGCGAATACCAATTTAACCCACCTGGTTCCGGCGTGCCAACTCCTGGTATTAATGTCGGATCGATGCCGTCTAGGTCGATCGTCAAAAATACTCGTTTGGTTGTTATGCTAGCAATTGCGCGATCGGCCCAATCCGGTTGATTAGCTATTTCCCGAGCTCGAAACACGTTTAGCTGTTTGGCTTTAATCAAGTCGGCTTCTTCTTTGCAGATAGCGCGAATCCCGATTTGCAGTGTCGGTAAGCCCATATCGACAACCCGCCGCATCACGCAGGCGTGGTTGTGAATCGAGCCTTCGTATTCGTGCCGCAAGTCGCCGTGGGCGTCTATTTGCACGACTGTGAAGGGTTCGTCGGGGTATCCTTGGCGGTAGCCTTCGACAACGCCGGCGGTGATGCTGTGTTCGCCTCCGAGGGAGATGACAAACTTATTTTCGGTAATTAGCTGGTGCACGGTTTGTTGCGTGACTTGCAGCATTTCTAGGGATGATACTGGTTGCTGGTTGCGGGTATCGGCGATCGGCAATGCGGTATAAATACCAACATCGTAGCAAACTTCGCGATCGAGTTCTTCGTCGTAGCATTCGAGCTGGTGAGAAGCTTCTAGCAGTTTAGCCGGCCCGTTTTCGCACCCCCGCCGATAGGTGGTTGTTGCTTCGTAGGGAATTGGTAAAATAACTACTTTGGCTGTGTCGTAGTCGGGTACAATTTCGGAACCGAGAAAGGGTACGACAGAAGTTGAGATGATCGTTGGCATAGGGGAAGTTTGAATAAGGCAAAAAATGCAGCATCTTTAATCCTGACATAATAGCGGCTCTAACTACAAAGGAAGGAGAAAGAGGATTTAACCGCAGAGGGCGCAGAGGGCGCAGAGGGAGGAGGGAAGGAAGGTTTGCGTATATTTCCGTGGTTGCCTCGAATTGCGATACGGTTGGTAGTAAGGACTTTAGTCCTTTGCACCCTTAAATTTTCACTTTTTTACCTATATGACTTCTTCTACGTTAACTGCTGCCCGGCCTCAAACCTGGATGTGGAAAGGCTTTCCGATTTGCTATCAGACTGCGGGTTCCCAGGGCCCTGCGGTGGTGTTTGTCCATGGTTTCGGCGCGTCTTGGGGCCACTGGCGCAAGAATTTACCGGCGTTGGCTGCTGATTGTCGTTGTTTTGCGATCGATCTTATCGGTTTTGGCGGTTCTGCGAAACCCGCACCCAAGCTGGAGATTGATTATACTTTTGAGACTTGGGGACAGTTGATTGCTGATTTTTGTCGGGAAGTTGCGGGCGGGCCTGCTTTTTTGGTGGGAAATTCGATCGGCTGCGTAGCAATTATGCAAGCCGCTGTCGATTTTCCAGATATCGCCATTGGTGTAATTTTACTCAATTGTTCCCTGCGCTTGTTGCACGATCGCAAACGCGCCGAAATGCCTTGGTATCGCAGTTTTGGAGCGCCAATAGCACAAAAGATTTTAAATGTCAAATGGATTAGTCAATTATTTTTCAAACAATTAGCAACGCCGAATACAGTCAAAAAAGTGCTTTTGCAAGCCTATCACCGTCCCGAAGCTGTCAGCGACGAACTTGTAGAAATCTTGTTAAAACCAGCGCGAGACAACGGCGCAGTGGATGTATTTGTAGCATTTATCAGCTATTCTCAAGGCCCCTTACCGGAGGATTTGTTACCGCGTTTGAACTGTCCTGCTTTGATTATATGGGGCGCAAAAGACCCTTGGGAGCCGATCGCCCTCGGGCGAGAATTAGCCAAGTTTCCGGCTGTAGAAAAGTTTATTCCGCTGGAGGGCGTAGGCCATTGTCCCCAGGATGAAGCCCCGGAATTAGTGAATCCGATTTTACTCGAATGGATTAAACAATTGACAGTTGACAGTTGATAGTTGACAGTTGAAGTTTCTACTCGTTACCAGGCTGGAGCCTGGTAATGCTGATGGGGATAGCAATAGTATTGCTAAAATTTCATCTATTAATATTTTAGTCAACCTCAATACCGCAACATCTTAACAATGAGTCCCAAAATAAGGGTTTTAGCTCATGTTCTTGAAACGCTTGAGGCGAAATGTAGTTAAGATTGGTTAAATAATATACAAACGAGTCAGAATTTTTATCATCATCTTCTCGCTCAATGTGATAACGTATGGTGCAACATTTTAGCGTATTAGGAAGATAGTTTTTTTTAGGATCGATCAAATAATACTTACCATCTTCTTCCCATGTACAGTGCATTGCTTTTAGGCGTATTAAATATTTAGTGATTTGCTTTTTAGTACCCACCAACGGAAAACTTGCTAAAGGGACTGTCAGTAATTTATCCATATTTATGACTTTTCTCCTTCAATACTTCGGACAGTTTTTTAACGACTCTGTAAGCGTATCGCGAGTAAGCCCTGGCATTTTTAATGATTTTTTGAAACGAGCGGGCGAGACTTAAAGAGCCATCAAGGGTTTGAGATACTAGATTAGATCTAAAACTGTCCTTCGTATTGCTCCTTTGACTTTATCAAATTTTGCAATTGCAATTTTAACATACAGGCAATCAGGAAAAAAGAGTCATTGTGAAAATTGTCAATAGTTCTCAGGATATTTCTTTGAGCGAGGGCGATCGTATTTTTGAGCGCTTCCATCGCGGCTACTTCACTCAGATCCAAAAAATAGCAGGATCGGGATTGAGACTAAGCCTAGCATGGGAAATCGCAAGGGCCCACGGTGGCGATATTCAACTAGATACTGCTATCCTCGGTCAAACAGCGTTTATACTGAGCTTACCTGTGGGCGATCGCTATTAACGGAACTTGAAAATTTTTAAGAAGACTTATCTGGAAATACATCTGCGTTTATCTGCGTTTATCTGCGGTTTCGGGAGCGATAGAAGATTTATACAATAAGTCTAAGGGTTAAGGATATTGTCCCTTCTCGCTCGTGCGATCGAGCCTGTTTTGCAGCCTCTGGTACGAGCATTCCATCCAGTTGACGAGCTAAACATCTCTCCAGTAGTTTACCCAGTGCTGTCATTGTACCAGATCTGCCTGATAAAGGCTATACTCGATTTCTTACCAATTACTTGCATTTTTATTAATTTCTCAGTTATCAATAAAACTTTTCGGTATGGACAACTTGAGCATCGACACTAAAACCCGCACCGTCAAGCTAGCTTCCGAGTGCATAGACCTAAACAAAGAAGAGTATATCGTGCTGCTGCTGTTGAGCAAACACTACGGCAAATATGTCGCACCGACAGCGATTTTTAATGTGTTGTACAAGCGTCCCCCAACAGGTGACGAAGAGAAAATAATAGTCGATCGCATTTTTGAACTCAAGAGAAAGTTAAAAGACAACGGCGACACATCCATGCTAATTCATACCGAACCAAACGGGAGTGGCAAATATGGAATTCTCGCAGTAGAAAGTCCCGTGCAAATCAACGGCGAGATTTTGCAGCCGCCGGAACCCAACCCAGAATCAGAACAACTTTTAAACAATCGGTACCGGGTAATTGAGAAGTTGGGAGAAGGAGGTTTTGGCTTAACATTGTTGGCCGAAGACACGCAAATGCCTTCGCACCGGTGTTGCGTCATTAAGCAGCTTAAGCCGCAGACAAATAATCCTGATATCGATCAAAGTGTTCGAGAGCGTTTCTCTCAAGAAGCTGCTGTTTTGGAAAAGTTGGGCGAAGGGCATTCTCAAATCCCCAAACTTTACGGGCACTTTGAGGAAAACGGTTTATTTTTCTTGGCGCTGGAATGGATAGACGGGGAAACGCTTAACAACCGAGTCAAAGTTGTTGGAAGAATGAACGAGGAGGAAGTTAAAAAAATCCTGACAAGTCTGCTAATAGTTTTGGATTATATACACGAAAAACAGATTATCCACCGAGATATTAAACCCCAAAATATTATATTACGCAAGTCTGACGACGAACCAGTTTTGATAGATTTCGGCGTAGTTAAGGAAACAATTAATCAAGGGATAACTGCTGGGTTAAATGATGTAACAATCTCCATTGGAACGCCCCAATTTATGGCTCCGGAACAAGCCGCTGGGAGACCCGAATATTCGAGCGATTTATACAGTTTGGGATTGACGGCAATTTATTTACTAACTGGAAAGTGGCCCCAGGATTTAGAAACTGACCCCCAAACTCGGGAGATGCTTTGGCAGAATCATTCATCAAAGGTGAGTGTGAGATTTGCCGCAGTTCTGGATAAAGCGATTAGATTTCACCCCCGAAGTCGGTTCGCTAATGCTAAGGAAATGTTAGCAGCTTTGGAGGAGCCAACAGTGGCTACTTTGGCGAGCAGTCACGAGCAAGATAACTCTCAAAAAAGCAGTAACAAAAGCTGGCTTATTTATGTATTTTTGATATTTTTAATTGCTTTAGGTGCGGGTGCTTTTGTCTTCAAAAAAGAGTTGATAAGTATCCTCAAAGATGCTGTACACTTAGCTGAGAGAAGTCTGAATCCTAGCGATTCTCAATTGCCCTCTTTGCCTGGGGTGACACCGGAAAATGCCGAAACTTCCTCGCCTGTAGATGCCAGCAGTTACATCAGTGCGGGCGATCGCATTTTGTTCGCTAGCACGGCAAATCCTGACAAGCAAGCAGGAGTTCGCGCGATCGCCAGCGGTGACTTCAAAACGGCGGTAAGTCAGCTAGAAGCGGCTGTAAAAGTCGATCGCACAGACGCGGAAACTTTAATTTATCTCAATAACGCTCGACTCGGTACTGCACAAGCTTTGAAAATTGCCGCAGTAGTTCCGATTGGCGACAATCTCAGCGGGGCGGCGGAAATCTTGCGCGGGATAGCTCAAGCTCAAGACGAAGCAATTAAGGCGGGAGTGCCTTTAAAGGTGGTTATTGCTGATGACGGTAACGATGAAAATCGGGCGAAGGCTATTGCGAACAGTCTGATTGCAGATAGCAGTATTTTAGCGGTTGTCGGTCACGGCACCAGCAAAACTTCGATCGCAGTTGCTCCAATTTACAGTCAAAATCAAATGGTGGCGATCGCACCTACGAGCACGAGCATTGAATTAGCAACGGTTCCGAGGCGCCCTGACGGAGTAAACTATTTCTTTCGGACGATACCGAGCGACCAATTTACAGGTACGGCTTTAGCTCGCTATATGTTAACTGGTATGAAAAAAAGCACGGCTGCGGTTTTTTACAATTCCAAAAGTTCTTATAGCAAGTCTCTGCAAACAGCTTTTTCTACTACTTTGATTCTGGAAGGCGGTCAAGTTGTTAAAGAAGTAGATTTATCTGAGCCAAATTCGGCGACGCACATCGATGGGATGGAAGCAGATGTGTTAGTTTTCCTACCAGATTCAGATACTGTAAATTCATTCCTGGAAATCGCTAAAAATAATCAAAAAGGTTTGCCAATAATTGGCGGTGATGCTCTATACAATACGGATTTATTGAAACAGGGTGGAGCAGCTTTGAACGGGGCTATAATTTCTGTACCTTGGCATTTTGCTGATAGTAAAAATCAAAAATTTGTAGAATTAGCTAGAAATTTGTGGGGAATTGATGTTAGCTGGCGGACGGCGATGAGTTACGATGCGGTGCAGGTGTTGCGGATGGGAAGGTCGATCGGCAAAATTGCTCCGAATAGCGGTCAAGCGGGGCGAGTGATGCTGGCTAAAGCCTTAGCTGCTGAGGATTTCAAAGTTAGCGGTGCAACGGGGGAAATTAGATTTTTGTCGAGTGGCGATCGCAATAGCAAAGTAGTTCTTTTGCAAATTGTACCCGATTCTAAATCTGGTGCAGGTTACGATTTTGCGCCAGTCGATCGGTAGATTGCAGATTTTAGCTTACTCCCGGCATTTAGAGCGGATGTTGCTAGAAGAGGTGCTTAGGGATGTGGAGAGGGGTAGAGGCGATCGCTCCCTACTCCATCATAGACCAATACGGTTTACTTAACGCTTTTGATGAATTTCATCTGACGATTTTTGGATTATAAAGAGGTGAAGTAGATATTAAGAATATTTTACCGCAGAGAACACAGAGAACACAGAGAGGGGAGGGATAAAAGGTTTTTTTACGACATCCAAAACCCTCGCAATACTCTTCCCTCTGCGCCAAAAGCGCCCCAATACGGTTCAAAACTCTTCTCTTGATGGAGTGGATTGTATTGCAATACGGTTTACTTAATGCTTTTGATGAATTTCATCTGACGATTTTCTGGCAATATAGCCATTTTGGGCAAGTCAGATTTTTCTTAAGTAAACCCTACTCCATCATAGACCTGTTTAGGATTAATGCTCTTGCCGATAAGTACAGCAAAATACCATTACAAAGATGCCAAAGAAAATGAGTGCCCGTTGAAAAGTAAGGACAAATTGCGCGATCGACAGTTCGGAATAAAAGGGCTAACAAGAATACCCCCGATGCTGCTAATAGAACAAATGGCTCACGCTTTTGCTGTTGGTAGTGATATAGTCCAAGCCCTAGTAATACTAAAAAAGTAGGAGCATAAGAAAGAGAACCGTTGAGTACATTTGTAAATTGATTGCTGAAGTTGCTTGCAAATAAAAATCCTACTAGCAATCCTCCTGCATATCCATATTTCATTCTAACTACTTGACGGCTATATAACCATAAAAAAACAAGCTGAAAGAGCACAATAGGAATCATATCTAGCAATCCTGCCCATTCTGTCGCAAATGTATGAAATAGGGTACTTCCAATACCTATACTGGTGGCTAAACTAATCAATATCCAAATACCAGTCGGTACTTTTTGCTGTTGCCGAGTCAATTGAAAAATAGCCCATGCTGCAATGAAAAAAGAAATATTAGATACAGCATTTAGTGGTTCACTCCATAAACCAGGAATAATACGTTCGCAGTAAAGATCGATGTAATCATTCATGTCATGTCACTGTTTTGAGAGTATAATAGACCTGTTCCATAATTCTTGTGGAAAGTAGGGATTAGGCGGAACGCCTGCCCTTGAGTGGCTCTTTAGGAGATGTCTAATTCAGACTACAGTACAATCGTTAAATTGAACAAAAAACCTGTCTCAAATTTAATGAATTCTCCATTTTATCCCGATCGCCGTTTTTTCAAATACCGAGTAGCCTTGCTAATAAGCATTGCTGTGATTATCCCTTTAGGTTACGCAGTCAGGTTTTCTCGCGGCCCTGCACCGGAATGGTTCAACGATTTTTTCGGGGCCGTAGCTTATGAAATATTTTGGATTTTGCTAACAGTTTTTTTGTGGCCGCAAGCTTCCCTCGTTTGGGTTGCTATAGGAGTGTGTATTGCTATCTGCGGATTGGAGTTTCTGCAACTGTGGCAACCTCCGTTTTTACAAGCAGCTAGAGCTACTTTACCGGGACGATTGGTATTGGGAAACTCCTTTACTTGGTGGGATTTTCCGTCTTATTTTATCGGTAGTTTTTTGGGTTGGGTGTGGGTGCGGTGGCTGAGGCGATCGAACCATTGTCAATAAGCCTTTCATAAACGGGCAAGATGCCCGTTCCACAATAAAATCTAATTTTTGTGGAACAGGCATCTTGCCTGTTGCTGATATTAGTGCAAAAATATCTCCGTTCACAAAGACTTAAAGCCCTCCGCCAGACTGAGTTTTTTGACTCAACCAATCCTTACCCAATCTGATTGTCACATCCGACTGCAAAGAACCGGTACTCTCAACCAGCACCTCTCCAAAACCCAAAGACTGGCGAATCGCTTCAGCACTTTTAATGTCCCCGTCTTGAGCTACAATCGTCGTTACATCTAGCGGTTCAGGCCAAGCTTTAGAAACTTGCACATTTCGATAGCCTGCCCGAGTTAAAGTCTTGGCAAAATCTTCAACAGCCGATCGATCGCCCGTACTGTCTTGAATCGCCACCTTCAGAAAAGTCGAATCAGCATTCTCGATTGTCCAAGTATTTTGACCGAAGTCAAAATGCTTTGCCACCAGAGTTTCGATGCCATTTTGGTCTGGCAACCAAAAACTTGCCTTGTAGTCCTTAGGATCGCTGAATTTGCCCGGAACCATCAACATCTGCACTCCAGCGCGATCGGTTTGAGTAGCAAAACCAGCCAAAGCCACCAATTCTTCTATACTCAAATTAGTATCAAGGTGAGACTGAATCACCGATAAAATCTTCGGCAACCGAGAGAGCAAACCAACATTAACTTGCTCTTCCACAAAAGCCCGCATCAACAATTGCTGGCGCTGTACCCGCCCGATATCCCCTAAATCGTCATGTCGGTAAAGCAAATAGTGTACGATTTGTTCGCCATTCAGACGTTGTTTGCCAGCCTTTAAATCTATATATAAATGCTGACTTTCATCGGTATACTTCATGTCTTTAGGGACATTAATCGTAATCCCGCCCAGGGCATCTACCAAACTTTTGATGCCTTGAATATTGACTGTGACATAGCGATCGATTCCCACGCCGCCCAGCAGTCCGCTCACTGACTTCGCTGAAGAAGCAGGGCCGCCGTAGTAATTAGCTTCGTTGATTTTCACGACACCCCTACCTTCGACATAGGTGCGGGTGTCTCGCGGAATGGAAAGCACGCTTATTTTTTTATTTTGAGGGTCAAACCTCACCAACAGCATAGTATCGGTTAACCCCTTAAAAGAGTTTTGCCAGACATCGTATCCCTTGTCTTTATCGGGATGGCCTTCGAGGTCTGAACTCAGAACCTTAAGTCCTAGAACTAAAATATTAACTGGGCGAGTCAGCTCCGGCATCTTCATGTTGAGCTTTGCCATGTCGCCTTGAGAAAACACCGCCGCTTCTTCAGGGCTCAACTTTTGTTGCTGAAGCGGCGTTGTGGAAAGGGAGACGGCTAGCAGCGCTCCGGCTGTGGCTGAGAGCATGGCTACTCCAGCCAAACCAAAACCAAAACCCAGCCAACGGCCTCGATGCGGTTGGTGCGATTTTTTGGTTGAAGGTTGAGCGGTTGATTGTTTGATAGGGTCTTGATTAGGAGTTTTTTGAGCTGGCACTGGCTTCCTCACACACAACAAAAATAAAAAAGATCGTGACAATATGTAGTATCAAGCTGAAAACGCAGTCAATCAATACGGTAGGGGCTTAAAAGAACCCTAAATTATGATAAATGTTTGCCGACCACTTGCTCGGCTACGCGGCTAATTCCGGGCAACCATAGCGGTTGACGCTTCCAGAGGCGAACCATCAGTCCCAGGGCAACGATAAAATAGCTGGTTGTCAGCAGGCTACTCATTAATAACATGGTAAGTGTCGAAGATTCCGCAGAAATCGCTCCAGCTTCTAAAAGAATATGTCCTAAGAGCCAGCTAAATGCAAGGGCAATTGCCAATCGGCTGACGGCTTTGCGCTCGGGGCTGCCCTGACGGCGGTAAAGATTCCACAGGGCGGGGAAAAAGCCGATGACTGGGATCATTAGTACAAACAGACTTGCCCGATCGAGTTCGGGATTGTCTAAGGGATCTTTATTTTTCATAATTCGCTACTGAAAATTTGTAGAAGGTCTAGTTTTGCACACAAGTTATTTGTTAGAGGCAAAATTTATATCCTAAACCAAAATTCGGAGAGCAGGGCAGGTTTTGCACAAAGATTGTCTCTTAGAGGCAAAATTTGGCCGCTAAACCTGCCTTTACCTATTATTGACAACTTTTCGACCTGGAGAGCCGCATTTTGATAAACTGGATACAGCACAGGAGACAGGAGAACAGACTTAGCCATGACCAAATCCCAAAAATCGATCGTTATTTCTCCATCAATATTATCAGCCGATTTTAGCCGTCTTGGAGAAGAGATTCAGGCTGTCGATCGCGCTGGCGCCGACTGGATTCACGTAGATGTGATGGACGGTCGCTTTGTACCTAATATTACGATCGGGCCGCTGATTGTCGAAGCAATTCGCCCGGTTACTACCAAGCCCCTGGATGTCCACCTGATGATTGTGGAGCCGGAGAAGTACGTGGAGGACTTCGCTAAGGCTGGTGCTGACATTATTTCGGTGCACGCCGAACACAATGCTTCGCCTCACTTGCACCGCACCCTGGGTCAAATTCGGGAATTGGGCAAAATGGCTGGTGTGGTTTTGAATCCTTCGACACCGCTGGAGTTGATCGAGCACGTGCTGGAACTTTGCGATTTGGTGCTGATTATGAGCGTCAACCCGGGCTTTGGCGGTCAAAGTTTTATTCCGACTGTTGTGCCGAAAATCCGCAAGTTGCGCCAAATGTGCGACGAGAGAGGTCTCGATCCTTGGATTGAGGTGGATGGTGGTTTGAAGGTGGATAATACTTGGCAGGTGTTGGAAGCGGGCGCAAATGCGATCGTAGCTGGTTCTGCGGTATTTAAGGCGAAGGATTATGCTGGTGCGATCGAGGGTATCCGCAACAGCAAGCGTCCGACTCCACAGTTGGCGGCTGTTTAATTGAAAATGCGATCGCGTCCGATAAATTGCTAATAGACTTTTCCGAAAATTATCGCTTCACAGGCATCTGTGAAGCGATAATTATTTGAGATATTTAAACGTCTGTTGATGTCGAATATTGAGCCGACATTATCAGTCCTAAAAGTATCAAGATCTAAGCCGCAACGTCAGGTTAACGGTATCCTTCACAAAGCCAGGAACTAGCCAACTAAAAAGCGATCGTTTAATCTCTTTAATAACCTCCGCATCCGTCACCGTCGCAGGGTAAGCACACGTTATACCATTTTTCTAAAGATCCGATAGAGATCGAACACGACAAGACATTGTAATTTATACACTTTCCCTGTTTGCCAAAGTCTGTCATAACTTTAAAAAAAGAATTACTACCTCATTTTCGACAAAAATGGTTGATGAGAAAATCGAGACCATTACCAGATAGCGTACAATTTGCCTTAAAAAACTTTGAAAATATCTGGATAGCTGACGGCTCAACATTAGAAGCATTATTTCGTAAACTAGAAAGTTTATCAGATTTTCCAATTGGTCAATTATCCGGAAAAATGGGAGTAATCGTAGACCTAGTAACTCATCTTCCCGAAGAAATTTGTTTTTGGGAAAATCCGAAACAAGCAGATACTCATGTTCGAGGAAGATTTCCTAAAAACAGTTAAGCCAAAAATCTTGCTGTATGGTAGGAGGCTTCTATCATTTCGCTTTTTGGAAAAAATTAATCGAGCAAGAAATTGGATTTATTACTCGGATTAAGAAAGGTGCATCTTATCAGGTCGAGCGGGTATTAACCAATACTTATGATGTCAAAAACCAGATAATTTAGATAGGTGCAGGGACAAAAAAACACCAGCCTTGACTATAAGACAATACGGTTAACTTAAGACAGCCCTGGGGGTAAAACCCTATGAAAAATAGATACTGCGTTGGCGAAGCCTGCCCGTTGGCGAAGCCGCCCTGAAAGGGCTAGGGCTTATGCTTCGTTCCTCTCTTCGGACAATTTTAAGTAAACCGTATTGGACTATAAGATTAGTACAAGTTCGCTCAAAGAAATCCTGGCGTTCTTATCTAACAAGTGTCCGAGAACCTAAAATATTACCCCCCTATGTAGTGGCAGATTTGTATCAAAGACGCTGGCGAATTGAAGATATCTTTTGTACAGTAAAGAGACTTTTAAATTTAAGTTATTTATGGACAGGTTTGCTCAACGGAATCCAGATTTAAATCTGGGCTAGTTGGCTATTTTATGCGGTTTTGATAGACTTAGGGGATGCCGTTGACCTCTCAACGTACCTTCTACAGTTGCTTCTAAAACAAAACCGTTTTATTGGCTCTACAACCCCTATTCATTTTGTTTGCTCCTGAATATAATTTGAATTAAGCCGATCGCACTTTTAGCACTCCCCGGTCAAAAACCCGCTTGTCAGTACCGATCGCACTGACAAACATCCGGTCTTCATAGACATCAAACGTCGCAAAACTCAGGCGGCTAGCAGAAAACTCCGTCCACTCAGAACGCCCCACCGGACGAGTCCCTCCGCCAGCACCGCAAATTAAATAAGTCGTACCGTCAATCGAGCGGGTGCGTTCGTAACTGTGTTCGTGTCCGTTGATATAAAGCTGCACGCCGTATTTTTGAAACAAAGGCGTCAAAGTCTTAATAAAAGGTTGATTCAATCCATACACGCCAGAGGAATAAATCTGGTGGTGACCGAACACAACTTTCCAGGGTGCAGTGCTTTGGCTTAACTCTTTCTCCAGCCAAACAAGCTGATTTTTCCAGTCAGCATTGTCATTGGTATCTAATGCAAAAAACTGTACCGGATCGCGCCGAAAAGTATAGTAGCGACCTTGCATATTAAAACCCGGATATTTAACTTGCGGGTCGCCGTTAGCAGTGCGAATGTCGTGATTTCCCAAACAAGCATAAAATTTAACGCCTTGCTGCAATAACGGCTGATAAGGCTTCTTAAAAACAGCATTAATTTTTTCAATTTCGCCGTTATTGTAGATATTGTCGCCGGCGAGAACAGCTATGTTAAAAGGATTTTCCCGGTGATATTGCGCCATCGCCTCAGCCACAGCATACTGACCTTCAGCGCCGGTACCGGTGTCGGCCAGCGAAATAAAGCGTAAAATAGGCGGTGAGGCCGGCAATGGGACGATCGCCCTTTGGGCCTCAAGGTTAGAAGGCACAGCAGCATTGGCGTCTTTACCCCAGGAAGTCCGAAGCTGAAGCATTTTCGAGACTCCGGCCAAACCTAGGGCGCTCAGACTGCCTAAAATTAGAAAGTGACGGCGTTTGATGCTCATGAGAAATTTGGGTAGAACTAATGAAATGATAAATTAAGGATGAGATGGCTCACCTAAAATTTATCCTGTTTAGATATATTTGTAACGCTCCAAGGCAGATAAAATGTCAGAAGAACCACTAAACCAACCAACTCCAGAACCGTTTGAATCTCCGACACCCGAGGTAGATTCCCCAGCAAAGTCGGCCGCGACTCGCACCACAGCTAAAAATGCTAGCAGTTCTGTTCCCACAAATGAGAAAATCAAAGCTTTGATGACCTCGATTGGGAATTTGGGAAAAGGGGGAAAAAAATTAGCAGCAGAACCTCCTTTGCAGCCCCAAAAGCCCGCACCAACTGCTTCCAACTCAGCAACAACTCCTCCTCCGCCTGCGAAAGTTAACAGCGTTCCCCCGCCAAAAGCTGGGGTAAAATTCGCTAAAAAGCCTGTATCTAAACCCGCGGGCGGCAGTTTTTTAGGGAAAGTCGGCGTACTTTGGCAAAGTATTGTGCGGTTAGTTCGATCGTTCCTACCTGCATCTGCGAACGCCAAGCTGTCCGATCCAATTTTAAACGCCTCCTTAGCTGCAATTCTCATCGTTGCGATCGGTTTAACTTTCAACAGTTTCTCGGCAAAACCGCCCCAGAAATTAGCAAAAGCGCCTATCCCAGCAGCACAGCTATCCCCAACCTTTGACGATTTTGTGGCGCCGGGAACAGCGAAATCCCCAGAGGCGATCGCAAATTCTCAGCCTACACCCGCTAATTTTAAAAGCAAATTGCCCGATTTAGCAGCGCCGAAAAAACCGGAACCTGTAGAAATTCTCCCGCCGCCACCACTGACGCCGGAACAGTCTCTGATTGCGGCGATTCAAAATCAAGTTGCTGAAATTACTAATCGACTGGGCGGCGGTTTAGTTAAGTCTGTTGATGCTGATTTCTCGATCGGTCTTTTGACTGTCAAAGTCGCTGAAGATTGGTACAAACTCAGCGATGTAGAGCAAAATCAGCTCGCCAGTCAAATGTGGAAAGAAGCTAACTCACTGGATTTCAGCAAATTACAAATTGCAAATCTGGAAGGTAAGTTAATAGCGAGAAGTCCGGTTGTTGGCTCGGAGATGATTATTTTAGAAAGAGGAATTAATAAAGTTTAAATTCGGGAGCATCTCCTTTTTACAAATCTATTCGTAGGGGCGAAGCATTTCGGCAGTAAATCTCTGATTCTGGTTCATAAATTATGTGCCGAAATGCTTCGCCCTTGCCACAATGAGATGCACCGTTAAATTCTCTGTATCTGCAAACAGTCAGATCCATCTGAAAGTCCAGGACGCAGCATCAAATTAGCTAGGTTTGTAGTGAGGACTTCAGTCCTCATCAAATGAGAGAAGACTGAAGTCCTCACTACGAACCTTAAAAAGTTGATTTACACCAGAGATTAAATTAATTAATTTTGAGAAAAATTGAAAAATGACAATTTTAACTCAAGTCCAACAAGTAGAAATTAAATATCCCAGCAGCGACCCAGATGCGATCGCTGAAAGCGACATCCGGCGCCATTATATAACTTACGGCTAGGTGAATCCCGCAAACCCATTTTCACCAACCTATCACCAAGTCACCCAAACCATCCCAGTCGGCACAGCCCCAAGCGGTTTGCGGCAAATCGCCCTTAGCAGCGACGGCAAAAAGCTATTTGTTACCGCACCAAACGGCGCGAACAGCAAGATTTACGCCGTTAACATCGACCCCAAAGACCGACCAATCAGCCCCGGCGCGAACCCCAAAAAATGGAATCAATTAATTGGAACTGTAACAGCCGATGAAGGCGTAGAAGGATTAGCTGCTACGGTCGATCCGCTGAAAATGACATTTACAAACAGCGGCAAAGATAGCAAAGGATTTGGGGTACTGGATATTACCAATAACGACCCCGTAAGTTTTGCTGCTACTACTCGATATACAAATTTAGGGCTGGGTTCAACTTTTGATTACTTCGATGTGAATGAGGGAGTTTCGGTAACAGTTTTACCGGATGCGAGTTATGCGTTTGTTGTGGGTCGGAATGCGGATACGAAATTTTTCGGTCAGGAAATACCCAGCATAGATGGAGACCCGCGGGCCGGTAGCAATATCGGCATTATCAAAAACCCGCTGACGAATCCGCAATTAGTAGCAGCAACTCGACCAATTCCAGATGGATTTGCTACAGACTTAGCGCTGTCAAGTGATAGCAAGTTTCTTTACGCTTCCTATCCAAATTTAAGCGGTGCGAATGGCAAAGTTTATGTTTTTGATGTGGAGGAATTTGTCAAAACGCTGACCAACCCCAGTCAATTCCAAGTAGATAATAAAGGTCGGGGTGTTGGGCTGCCGTTGTTTAACAGCGCTACGGCACGAAATGCTACGATTGCTGACTTGGCGGCGATTCCAATTGATAATATTAATCCAGCAGTTAGTGTTGCTGCTGATTTTCAGATTCTGACCGACGCGAACAATCAATATACTTACGGCGTGCCGCCGGGAAGTAAGAAAGCTCCCGTTTCTGTGACTAACCCTCGCGGTTTGGCGGCGACACCGCTGGATTGGCTGGATTTGACAGGGCCTATTGGTACTAGCGAGACTTCAGAAAATCCCCTTACCCCAAAGTTCCAATGGACTTTTGACAATCTACCTACTCAGGACATTGAAGAGGTTAATCTCTTCGTCAGCGTGTTCGATGAAGGTGAGGGTTTATTGCCCTGGGATGAAGTTGTCGATTTACCCGACCCTGACGGTAACGAATTCCTCTCCAATCAAGGATTGAGCAAACCCCAGCAGTTAGATTTACTGACAAAACCTTGGAGTACATCTTCTTACCACGGTCAAGAAAACGATTTCAATCCCAACCGCATTTTAACTGCGACTTGGCAGAAAGATAGCACCAATATCGGCAAGTGGACTTTCGATGGCGGTAAAACATTTACTCAGGGAACAAATACCAGCTTTACGCTTCCTCCCAGTCTCAAATTGACTGCGGGCCAGGAGTACAATTGGGCTGTTGAAGCTTGGAATAAAGAAGGAAAACGCAACGAGGAGTTTGGTAATTTCTGGACGCCGCTACCGCCAGCCCTCAACGGTGATAATACCTTCAGCAGCGTCACCGTGCTGACCCACGGCTTTAAACCTCCATTTTTGGATAAGCCGGGAATTCCTTCAGAGTTTTACCAAATGGGTAATAGTATTGCCAATGCAGGTATCGACGGCGGCGGTTTGATGATGAAGTACGACCTGCCTACTGGTAACTGGGTTCCTGTCAACAAAAATGGTGCAGTTTCCCCAGACTTCCAAGCAGGTTTGAATCCCAAAACCGACCCAAACTATCTCACTAAGCTGGGAAGTTATATAGCTCCATACCTTGCCCAAAAACAACCGTTAGTCCTACTGAATAACTGGTCAGAAAATAATGAATCGGCAGTTCCTGATTCAGGCTTCACAGAAGCAGCAGCAGATGCTTTCTTTACTTCCCTCGTGCAATTGGATGGAGTGCTGAAGAATAAAACCAGCCCTACCAAACAAGGTGCAGTTTTCAATTCACCGCTGCACTTTGTTGGTTTCAGTCGGGGTACAGTTGTTAACAGCGAAATTATTCAGCGTTTGGGAACTTATTTTCCTGATGCTGGCGGCAAACCCAACTCTGGTACTCGCGACCTTCAGAT
Source organism: Microcoleus sp. PH2017_34_RAT_O_A (assembly GCF_020737885.1). Lineage (NCBI taxonomy): Bacteria > Bacillati > Cyanobacteriota > Cyanophyceae > Oscillatoriales > Microcoleaceae > Microcoleus > Microcoleus sp. PH2017_34_RAT_O_A. The sequence continues at coordinate 52,430 of NZ_JAEQDD010000053.1, forward strand.
GACAACTTTAGACCCCCATGATTTCAACCAACCGTCGCTAAATGTGGTGACCAAAAATTTCGGTGATTTCCGCGAACCGAAAGTTCAGGTGTGGAAAAATGTTACTTTTGCGGACAATTACTATCAGACAGTCCCGAATTTATTGAGCGGTACACTTACGCCTGCCGGTCGCAATATTCCGAATCTACCGTCTACTGAGAAGGGAACAGCCCCAGGACTTAAGTTTCCGCGAGAAGGTTGGAGGTCAGAAAATCCCGATCCTAATGGTAAGCTATTAGGAGAACCGGATTTGTCGGTTTTCTTGGGAACTAATAAAAATAACCCAGGTTACAATAACAGCCGTGCTGGGTTTACGACAGATCCTATACCGGGAGATGTACACGGACGTGTTGTGAGTTGGTACGGAGGAACATCCGACTTGCTTCCAACTAACTTTCCGTCCGATCAAAACTTAGAAGTTAATCCTGTATTTCGTCGGCGAGGCGATGGATATCGGGAACGGTTGTTCGATAAAGACTTTTCATTTAGCAATAGTGTTTTGACAGGCCCGGCTCGCGTTAGCCCTTGGTATACGCCGGAAAGCAAATTCCAACACGGTGCAGATGCTGCTCCTTGGGAAGGGATTGGTACGGGCTGGTTTTATTCGGCTATGGGTGGCGGTTACAGTTCGCGCCCTAAAACAAATGTAGAGCGTATCCCGGTTGATTTTGACAATACTTATGATGCCAGGATGCGAGGAGATGCGGCGGTTCCTACTTTGTTTAATGGGAATTTTGATGCTGTTTTCGATCCGAAGGGAGTGACTCGAACTCCTTTGTCTAAGGGTCTACCTGGGTGGTCGTTCCACAACGGTCAATCCGATCCAAATATTGATTTAGTTCAAAGTTTGGAAGACGTAAAACTTATCCAAGGGAACAGCGAACCAAACTATGCCTTTAAGTTAGAAACCAGCAAGGTGAAGGAAATTGTTCACAATCGGTTTGTTGTACCCGATTGGGGCGCTCTTCGATTTGATCTGCACGCACCAAAGATTGCCAATAGCTCTAATGCCAAATCTAAAGGTACGCTTGATGTTACTATTCGACCATCAGATCCATCAATTCCAGCGTTTTCTCAAACAATAACTCTTCAAAAAGCTGAAAATAACACGGATAGTAATAAAGCTCCGGCTAGTTACCTAACAGATAAATACAAAGTAGATTACGGGATAGAAGGCTTTGAATCTTTCAATGTTGACGTACCAGAAAGATTGCGCGGTCAGTCGGCAACTGTTGAATTCAAGCTCGAAGCATCTATTCCTGTCTATCTGGATAATGTCTTTTTCCAAAGCGAGTCGCTGAGGTTTAGCAATCCAACTACAGCAAGAACTGACCTACTGACTAATAATACCTATCAAAATAACTATTTGATAGAGAAGCCACAGTACACTGTTTCCTATAATGGCAAAAAAAATACACCTAACTGGGTTAGTTGGGTTCTGGATGGCTCATGGCCAGGAAATATTAAAAGTAAAGACAGACCTGATGAGTTTGCGGTAGACCCCGACTTAAATAGTTCCTTTTACAAGGTTGCTCATAAAGACTATGAGTTCGATAGTCAAATTGATTATACTAAGAGGGACGACTATGAGCCATTTAAGCTTGAAAAGCCAGCTATCTTCTGGCCAGTACGGGGACACATGAGTGCTTCTAACGACCGAAATAGAAGCACAAAGGATATGTATGCTAGTTTCTTAACTACGAATATTGTTCCTCAAGATTCCAAGGGAAATGAAGGGGCTTGGCGCGGTTTGGAAAAGAAACTACAGGATTTGGCGCGTCTTAAAAATGAACAAAAACAGCCAACACCTTATAAGTTCTATATCTCTTCTGGTGTGTACGGTGCTGGTGGTGGAGAGTTAACAAAATATTCTACTCCTCCTACTGTGACAGTTTTAAATGAAAGAGGAAGAGTTGTGGAAGCTCCACTTAAGGATAATCCCAATTCTTTTAAAAATTTCAAAACAGCGGACGGCACTCGAACGATAACAGTTCCTAGTGCTCTCTGGAAAGTTGTGCTGGGATTCAAGCCAAATTCAACATCTGATAAGCCAGATTATTACTTTGCTTTTTGGATGCCGAACAATTCCTATGAAATTCAGAAGAGCCTAGATTACACGACAAAAGATGCCAAGGGAAATATTATCGTCAAAAATAATACCTTGGGCTGGGAAGAGCGTTTAATTCCCATTGGCAAGCTAGAAGAAAGACTTAATGCAGATTTAGAAAAATCTGGTGACTCATTTAGATATGACTTTCTTTCTCAGATTAAAGATCCTAACAGCAAGGACAAAATGAAAAAAATCATATCCCTTCTCCCCTAAAGACCTGGTTAAACTAACTTCCTCTTTTGCTGAGGGTAGGTAATTAGTTGATATAGCGCGTCTAAATCATTTGTATAGATATGTAGGGGCGATGCCAAGAGTGCCTGCCCTAAAAATCACGGGATCACTACGAAACAATTGCCCCTACAAAGATTATACAACTGATTTAGACGTACTTTGGTAGCGACGAATTAGTCTTCACTATTCCAAATAGTGCCATCGGGCATGATAGTATCTTTAAAGTAAACGTCTGTGAAAACAACCGTTCCAGGTTGGTAATTGTTAACTTCACTTATTTTAAATTCAGTGCCAAAGAAGTTAGCTCTCGTCAAGTCACACTTAGAAAAACCCACCCCATTTTGAAACTTAGCATCCCTAAAATCACTATCAATTAAGTCACAAAAACCAAACCCGGTGTCAATCATTTTGGCTCCACTAAATTTGCATCTACTCAAATTAGTTAGGTGAAAACCAGTTTCCTGTAAGTCACTTCTGCTGAAATTTGCCCCAGTCAAATCCGCTCTGCG
>NZ_JAEQDD010000054.1:0-16840 GCF_020737885.1 Microcoleus sp. PH2017_34_RAT_O_A
AGGTAGCTGGTGGCCCGCACGGTGCGATCGCCAAATCACTCTCACACCCGGAGACACGGTTTATGTCATCGGCGTTGACAGCATCACTCTGTTAGTTTCGCTCACTCCCGCAGACTAAATCAGAGGATGAACAACTAGGAAATGCGACCTTTCAAATAGCAGAAACAGGCGATTAAACTTCGATATATTTTAATACAAAAGGAGTCAGGGAAATGTTTAACTTAGCAAAAGCTTTCGGTGCGATTTTTTCTGTTCACACCTACAGCACAGAAAACAATATGTTAGTGGACAACTACATCAATACCAATTTTGTCTATTTCAACGAAGAAGCAGTCGTCGATGAATCGATTTACCCGAATCAAACAGGTCGCGTCCGCTTCCAAGGTAGCTGGTGGCCCGCACGGTGCGATCGCTCACACCCGGAGATACTGTTTATGTCATCGGCGTTGACAAAATCACTCTTTTAGTTTCCCTCACTCCCGCCGACTAAAAGAGAAAGTAATCTAAACCTTTTCACGGTAAGAGCCCCGAATTCTTCAAGAAGTCGGGGCTCTTACTGTTCTGTTGTTGAGCGGCAATTAGGCTTAAGTACCCCCTTTATTTCTTAGCCCGCGCACCATCCGGGCTTTGTTTGTGTAGTAGCGGTTTCAACCGCCGGATTATAGCTACAATAAAATGGCATTTTTGAGAGCTTGTTTGTTGGGGCGATCGCCCATTTGAGATTCGCTACTTTCTGGACTGACTGCTGTTGTTTCTGATGCTTTAGCTGGCGGTAGTGGTTCGAGCAGTTTGGATTGAGCTTCCTGAATTGAAGGGTAATTTTCAGCCCAGGATGAAATCACTTCTGAAAGAACATCGCTTTTATCGGATAAGGGTTCAATTAGCTGCGCTAGTTCAGTTAATTGTGTGGCCGAAAAGAGCGATCGCTGGTGAGTTAATAGTTCGATCAACGAGTCAATCTTTTGTTCGGGGACTGACATGGATTCCCGTTGGATTTTGTGAATTGTTTGCCGCACAAATTCTACAGACAAATCTAATAATTGTGCGATCGTCTCTAAATTCATTCCAAACGCGATCATCCGACGAATGGCTTCTAACTTCGCCTGCTGCTCACCTTGTTCGAGTCCTTGTTCGAGTCCTTCTTCTAAACCTTCTTGCTTGACTTCCTGATAAAATCGAGTTTGTCTGAGTTCGCTTAAATTCAACATGGTGGCAATTTCCTCGCGGCTTTTCTGGGGGAGTTTGTAGACGATAATTGTTTCGATGAGGTTGATTAAATCGCGCAAAACGGTGGGATCGGACAACTGCTGTCGGGCCATTGCGATCGATTGGCGTGCTTGTTCTGCGGCTGTCTCTGCTGGCTCGATTACCAGTTTAACAATTTTGACTCCCAGCGAGCGATCGGCGGCTTCTGGCAATTCATCGAGGTAAATCCGTTGGACGCGCTGACTGGTTAAGAGTTCCTGAAATTGCAGCATCTGTTCGTGTTCGATGCGGCGGCTGGGATAGATGACAACGACGCGCCAAGGATTGACGGGTTTGTATTGTCGCAGATAGAGAAAGAGTTCGCCAAAGATGCGGTAGTACAAGTCGGGATCGGGTTGAAACTGAACTTCCGCCAAGTAAAATGGTTTTTCCGGTGCTTCGGTTGTGGGCAGAAATAAGCCATCGATGCGGAATGCGAGTTGTTTGATTTCGCGGGAGGTGAATTCATAGGCGGTGGCTTCGTCTGGAGGGCGATCGATTAGTTCAAAGAAGAAGCTGGGAAATTCTTGAAACAGGCTGTAGAAAATGGTGTCTGTTTTCATGAGTTGTCGATGGGAGTCGAAGATGGAAACTATACCATGCCAAGAGATAACTATGACACAAGAACCCTTTATCTGGGAAATAGATTTTTAGGCTGGGCAACATTTTATGCTATTGTCTAACTTTGTTTTTACAGGAAATTTAGTATAAAATGGTCGATAACAAAGATACTATAGAAGTGCCTTTACGACCTCTTGTTTGGATGGGAGACTCTCGCAAAAATATCCGCGAGTTTCCTGAAGAGGTACAAAAAGCGGTAGGTTATGCCCTACAACTGGTGCAAGCTGGGGAAACACCTTTGTCAGCCAAGCCCTTTAAAGGGGTGGAAAGCGGTGTGTATGAAATTGTCAAACGTTACGATACGGATACTTACAGGGCGGTTTATGCTGTAAAAATTGGTGAAACAATCTATGTGTTGCACGCTTTTCAAAAGAAATCAAAGCAAGGGATTAAAACTCCACAGGCTGATGTTGACTTAATTAAAAAACGCTATCAAAACGCACTAGCGAGGGAGGAAAAATTATGACAGAAGAAACCATTTTTGAAGAAAGCAGCGGTAATGTATTTGCTGACCTGGGATTGGCAGATGCTGACGAACTTTTTGCGCGGGGTAAAATCGGAATTCAGGTACTTCGTCTGTTAAAACAGCGCAACTTAGAACAGCGTGAAATGAGCGAATTACTTGGAATTCCACAGCCAGAAGTATCTCATTTAATGGACGGAGAGTTTCAACGGTTCAGCGAAGGAAAACTACTGATTTTTCTGAAGCGACTCGATACGGAAATCACCTTACATCTTCGCCCTCGTAATGGGGGAAATCAATCTGCTGAAACTGTGATATTGCTATAGGACTTTTGAATTGAAGATTCTTAAATCATATCGCTTTCATAATGGCAGTTAGAACTTAGAATCCCCGTCCGTTCACGCCGGGGAGTATGTCAATGTGTTATAATTCAGCAGAGGCATTTCTGAGCGTTAGTTGGCGTTGAAAAGGATTTTTTAACCGCAGGTGCAGGCGGATTCGCGCGGATTATAGTGATTTGTGCGACGAAAGGGCGATCGAGGTTATTAATGAACGCTGAAGACAACTTACAGATTATGAGGAATCAGCTAGATACGACTCTTAAGTGTTATGAAGCAGCAATTGAGAGCCTGAAACAGGCTGGCTCTTCGATTGAGGTTAAACAAGTTCTGGAAGTTTTGAAGGCACGGGATGCCGTGCAGGTGGCTTTAAAGGAGCAAAAAATTATTCCTACCAGCGGGTTGAAGCAAGTTATTGAGTTAGATTCTGCTCTCAGGGAACAAGCCGAACTGATTACCAAAGCCGTTAATTGCAAAACAATTGAGCAATTTGCTCAGTGGCGTGAAAGTGTTTGTCCTCCCGCAGAAGCCTGGTGGTGGAAACTCGAAAGCTTAGCACCTCCCCACCCTTGGGATGTTTGGGATTGGTTGTGGAAAGGTCTGACAGTTGCGGCTTGGACTGCTAACCTTAGTTTCCTGGTGAATATTGCCACTCGCTTTCTCAGTGGGGGAGTCGGATTTGGAGGAGCTGCTGCTGTTATTTTACCCAGTATTTTCGCGTTACTACAGGCTAGTAGCGAACTTACCAAAGCAGGTCAAGAAGGCTTTGATAAATTACTGGAAAAGTTGAATATTTCTAAACAGTACCGAGAGGAAGCTAAATTGGTATCTGCTGTGCTTTTATTCCTAACTTTAATTAGTATTTGGCTTTCTTTACCCTTGATTTCTAATCTTTATAACCGCAACGGTTTAAAGAATTATACTGAACGGAATTTAGGAGAAGCTGAACAGGATTACCTGAAAGCAATTGCTCTGAATGCAGATAATGTTGACGCTCATTACAATCTGGGTAATCTCTACGAAGAGTGGCAGGAGTTGGAAAAAGCTAAGAAGGAATACCAAATTGCTGTTGCGGGCAATTTGCCAGACGCTTATAATAACTTAGGTCGTTTACAGATTCAGGATAAAAAATATCCACAGGCAGCTTCTATACTGGCAAAAGGTCTTTTGTTAGCGCAAAAGCAAAATAGCGATCCTGAACTTCGGTATAGCTTGTTTAAAAACCTGGGTTGGGTAAGATTGGAGCAAGGCAGGTATGAAGAGGCGCGACTAACCCTGCAAGCAGCGATTGGGATTACCAATAACCCAGAAGCGGCAAAGTACATCAGTAATCCTGGTGCGGCACATTGCTTGTTAGCACAAGCTTTGGACAAACAAAAAAAACCGAAAGCGTTGGAACAATGGCTTAAATGCTGTCAGCTTGCTTCGAGACTTAATCCTGATGAAGATACTTGGTTGCATCTATCCCAAGAAAAATTAAGCAAAGCCGGAAAAAAATGCACAAACCCAACAAAATAAGCAGGCTAATTGGAATCTTTTTTAGTTTATTTATAGTTAGCATATCCACGCCTGGATTTACCAAAGAAGAGGGATTGATTTTTGTTTCTGAGGTTAAAGGAACAGTTGAAATTAAGCGAGATGGTCGGGGAAAATACCAACGAGCTTATGGGGGTGAGAACCTAAATCCTTCAGATAAGTTACGACTGCAACAAGGTGCAGGGGTGACAGTGGTTTGCAATAACTTATTGACTTGGAATCCTCAGTCTAGAGGAGAATTCCTGGTTTCCCAAGGCTGCACATCTGCAACTAAAGCAGTTCTCAGAAGACCTAACAGCAACCGCAGTGAAACTCGCAATGCCAACGACCCCACAATTCCCTACTTAATTAGTCCTCGAAACACCTATATTTTGACTCGCCAGCCAACCATAACTTGGAATATGGTAGCAGGTGCGGCTAGCTATCAGGTTCAGGTATCGGGGCCTGGTGTGAATTGGAAAACCCAGGTTAGCCAGCCACAAGTTGTTTATTCTGGAAACGAAGTGCTGCAAGCTGGGAAGCGTTATTGGGTGACGATTGCGACTAATAATGGTGTTTCGACTAAAGATAAGGATAACCCTGGATTTACTGTACTAAGCGACGCGGATACGCAGCGGGTTAAAACGGAGATTTCACAGTTACAACAGCAGCCCTTAAGTGACAAGTCAAAAGTGTTGGCGCTGGCACATCTGTACAGAAGCAATCAGTTGAATGCTGAGGCAATTGCGGTCTTGGAGAAAGCAGTCAAACAGGGGAACCAAGCCACCGCATTTTATCAGCTATTAGGCAGTATTTACCAGCAGGTGGGGTTAAATTCGTTGGCGAAAGAACGATATTTAACTGGATTGAACTTGGCAAAGGCAGAACAGAATTGGGAAGCACAAGCCATGATTCAAGAGAGTTTGGGCGAAGTTGAGGAAACCCTCGACCAATTGAAAAATGCTTTGCAGCGATATCAGGAAGCGCAGAGTAGTTATCGGGTGCTGGGTGATGAAGGAAAGGTACAGAAATTACAGCAAAAATTAGATGATCTGAAAGGGAGGATTTCCTGATGAGTAAGTTGAGAGTGAAGCAAACATTGGCTTTGATGAGTTGGTTGGGAATTGCTGGTTTATGGTTTTTTGTGCCAGAGTTGGCGAAAGGGCAGGTAATTTCTGGAAGTGTCATTGCTCAATCAGATGAATTGGCGGAAGCAGAACGATTGAACGAGCAAGCGGTACAACTTTATAAGCAGGGCAAGTACGATGAGGCAATTCCCCTAGCAGAGCAGGCGCTTGCTATTCGTAGAAAGGTTCTGGGACAGGATCACCCATCTGTGGCAACCAGCTTGAATAATTTGGCAGCATTGTACGAAAGCCAAGGACGCTACAGAGAAGTCGAACCTCTCTATCGTAAAGCTTTGGAGATGAGACAGCGCCTGTTGGGTAACGAGCACCCAGATGTAGCAGCCAGCTTGAATAATTTGGCAGCATTGTACGCACTCCAAGGACGCTACAGTGAAGCAGAAGCTTTCTACCGCAAAGCTTTAGAGATGAATAAGCGCCTGTTGGGTAGCGAGCATCCTAATATGGCAGCCAGCTTAAATAATTTGGCATTATTGTACGACAGTCAAGGACGCTACAGTGAAGCTGAACCCCTCTTTCGGCAAACTTTAGAAATGAGACAGCGCTTATTGGGTAAAGAACACCCATCTGTGGCAATCAGCTTGAATAATTTGGCATTATCGTACACACAGCAAGGACGCTACAGTGAAGCTGAACCCCTCTTTCGGCAAACTTTAGAGATGAGACAGCGCCTGTTGGGTAAAGAGCACCCATCTGTGGCAACCAGCTCGAATAATTTGGCATTTTTGTACGCAAGCCAAGGACGCTATAGCGAAGCCGAACCTCTCTATCGTAAAGTTTTGGAGATGAGACAGCGCTTGTTGGGTAACGAACATCCAGATATAGCCGCCAGCTTAAATAATTTGGCAGGGTTGTACTACAGCCAAAGGCGCTACAGTGAAGCTGAGCCCCTCTTTCGCCAAGCTTTGGAGATGAACAAACGCCTGTTGGGTAACGAGCACCCATCTGTGGCAAACAGCTTAAATAATTTGGCATTGTGGTACGCAAGCCAAGGACGCTATAGCGAAGCCGAACCTATCTATCGTAAAGCTTTGAAGATGAGACAGCGCTTGTTGGGTAACGAACATCCAGATATAGCCACCAGCTTGAATAATTTGGCATTGTTGTGCGACAGTCAAGAACGCTACAGTGAAGCTGAACCCCTCTTTCGCCAAGCTTTGGAGATGAGACAGCGCTTGTTGGGCAAAGAACACCCAGATGTGGCAATCAGCTTAAATAATTTGGCAGCTTTGTACTGGAGGCAAGGCAATACGGATCGCACCCTAGAATTTCAGGCTCAAGGTATAAAGGTAGAAGAACAAAACCTCAGTTACAACCTCGCAGCAGGGTTTGATCGCCAGAAGCGCGATTACATTAAAACTGTCTCTGGGACTACAAATGCAAATATCTCCCTGCACCTCAATGCTGTTCCCAACAACTCACAAGCTGCTCGTTTAGCACTAACCACCATCTTCCAACGCAAAGGACGCATCTTAGATATCTTCACCAATAGCCTGCAAATTTTGCGCCAGCGTGTCAATGACCCAGAAAGCCAGAAATTAATTGATAACCTATCCAATACTTACAGCCAACTTGCAACCCTGATTTACAATCAACCCGAGAAACTTCCACTGCAAGAATACCGCCAGCGAGTTTCTGACATTGACGATCGAGCCAAACAGCTAGAAGACCAACTCAGTCGTCGCAGTGCAGAATTCCGCACTCTTGCCCAATCCGTCCCGTTAGAAAAAATTCAAAAATTAATTCCAACCGATGCAGCTTTAGTAGAATTTGTGCGATATCAACCTGTCAATCCCAAAGCACAACTAAATCAACGCTTTGGCGAACCTCATTACGCCGCCTACATCCTGACTTCCAGTGGAAATATCCAAGCTATCGACTTAGGCGAAGCCAATAAAATTGAGAAATCCCTAGAATTATTCCGTCAATCTTTGGCCGATCAAAACACTCCTATCTCTCAACTGCAAGAATCTGCACGTAATTTGGATCGACTCCTCATGCAGCCCGTGCGAAAATTGTTGGGAAATACTGACAAAATCCTCCTCTCCCCCGATGGCGCACTCAATCTCATTCCCTTTGAAGCATTAGTTGATGAAAATAACCAATACTTAGTAGAAAACTATTCATTTACTTACCTCACCTCCGGGCGCGACTTGCTGCGACTGCAAATCTCATCTCCTAGCCAACAGCCACCAGTAGTCATAGCTGACCCCTATTTCGATCGCCCTGGTGAAGTCGCTACCATTAGTAGCAACAACAACAATACCCGTTCGATCGACCTTTCCAAAATAATATTTTCTCCCCTATCAGGTACAGCAGAAGAAGCAAGGGCAATAGCATCTCTTTTTAAAATTAACCCCCTACTACATTCCCAAGCTACGGAAAGTGCAATCAAACAGGTAAAAAGCCCTCAGATTCTTCATATTGCCACGCACGGTTTCTTTCAAGATGGGTCACGCTCTCAATCCAATCAAAATACCATTAATGACAATCCTCTGCTGCTTTCAGGATTAGTTCTATCTGGGTTCAAAAAGCAGCAGGGCGGAGGTAATGAAGATGGCGTTCTCACCGCCTTAGAAGTCACTACCCTAAACCTCGTCGGGACAAAACTGGTGGCGTTGTCTGCCTGCGATACGGGTATAGGAAAAGATGCCACTGGCGAAGGTATTTATGGCTTGCGTCGGGCTTTAGTAATTGCAGGGTCTGAGAGTCAGCTAATCAGCTTGTGGAAAGTTGATGATAATGGGACTAAAGACTTGATGGTGAAATACTACAACCGATTGCTAAACAATCAGGGACGGAGTGAGGCACTGCGCCAGACTCAATTAGAGATGCTCAAGAGTGAAACTTATCAGCATCCCTACTACTGGGCTGCATTTATTCCTTCTGGTGATTGGAGACCAATGGGATTGAAACCTATTTCCCAGTAATCTGGGTAACAGCTTGCCCTGGAACCCACTTTCCGAACGCTCACCTTGCCTTCAAACCCCAGCAACTTGAGAACGATACAATATACCTGAAAAAAGAACTTAAATATCCAGCGATATTAAGGAGTGAAATGATTCTCTAAATTTTCGTCACTCATCAAGCTGTGGCAAATTCTGTCAAATAGTGCTAAAATATAACTAGATATCCAGCTTTCATAACTAATGTCTAGACGCGATAATTTACATCTATCCCTGCGGCAAACTCTCGAAAAAGACGGGTGGACGATTACGGATGACCCGTTAATCTTAGTGTTAGAACAAACGATATTGAAACCTGATTTAGGAGCAGAAAAGTTTTTCGCAGCAGAAAAAGAAGAACGGAAAATAGCTGTGGAAATCAAAGACTTCGACTCTCCTTCAGTAATTAATGAACTGGAAAAAACGATGGGACAGCTTCAGCTTTACCAATGGGCTTTGGAAGAGCAAGAATCCAAGCGGCAGTTGTTTCTAGCGATCGCTCAAACCATCTATATTCGACATTTCCAAAAACCAATTTTTCAGCTAGCCGTTCAACGTAATAGAATTAACTTATTAGTTTACGAACCAGAGCAGGAGGCTATTGTTCAATGGATCGCTCACTAAATTATGCAGATATCCTGAAACAAACCCTACAAGAAGCAACACGATCGCAACCTCGCTTACAAGCCATTCAGCTTTATCCTGTCTGCGATACCGATTCAGGTCATTTCCTGATTCTCGCTACAGGCTGGGACAAGCAACGCTGGATGGACACGATTCTGTTTCACGCTCGCTTGGTCGATCGCCATGTCATCATAGAAGAAGATAACTTTGAGGAAGGGTTAACCGCTGCACTGATTGTCGCCGGTATCCAACCAGAGCATATTATGACTGGTCTTGATTATCAAAATCGTGCTAGCCCTGTGGTGTTTCAGGTGGTGTAGCGATCGCGATTACAGAAAGAGCGATCGCCATAACTCGATCGATACAAGATACCTGAAAAAAAAACTTAAATATCTACCGATACTTTCGGCATCTCTTGTCTAATTTCGGCATGATTTATTTCAATAAACTCTGCCTTGAGTATGCTTAAATAAGTTTAGACACTTACTAACCAGATTTAAACCAGTGAACTTTCAATCAGTCATTGCCACCTTAAACAAATTCTGGAGCGATCGAGGCTGCCTGATCGCCCAATCCTACGACACAGAAAAAGGTGCAGGAACCATGAATCCCCACACTTTTCTCAGAGCAATTGGGCCTGAACCTTGGTCTGTCGCCTACGTCGAACCCTGTCGCCGCCCCACCGATGGACGCTACGGCGAAAATCCGAATCGCTTCCAACATTACTATCAATATCAAGTCCTGATTAAACCATCTCCTCCTAATATCCAAGAAATCTATTTGGACTCGCTGAGAGCATTAGGAATTAAACCAGAAGACCATGACATTCGCTTCGTAGAAGATAACTGGGAATCTCCAACTTTAGGCGCTTGGGGCGTGGGTTGGGAAGTCTGGCTGGATGGCATGGAAATCACTCAATTTACCTATTTTCAACAGTGCGGCAGCATTGATTGTCGCCCGGTTTCGATTGAGATTACCTACGGGCTAGAACGCCTCGCAATGTATCTGCAAGAAGTCGATGCGATGACCAAAATCCAGTGGACAGATGGCATTACTTACGGCGATGTTTACCTGCAAGGAGAAATAGAACAGTGTACTTATAACTTTGAAGCTTCCAATCCTGAATTGCTGTTTACTTTGTTTGGGCTGTACGAACAAGAAGCAGAACAATTGACTAAGAAAGGATTGGTTTTGCCTAGTCTTGATTATGTGTTAAAATGTTCGCATACTTTCAATTTGCTCGATGCTAGAGGTGTGATTTCGGTAACGGAGAGAACTCGGTACATTACCAAAATTCGCAACTTGGCGCGGCGGGTGGCTCAGCTTTATTTGGAACAGCGGGAACAGTTGGGTTTCCCATTGGAGAAAGCTGTGAAGGTTTGAGAAGTAAGTAATGTGAAATTCGGGTGCATCTGGGTTTTGAAGAGGGCGAAGCATTACCGCATATAAGTTATTAGTTATAATCTTATGCTGATTGCGGTAATGCTTCGCCCCTACACACATATTTGCTTGCAGAAATATCATATTTTAAATTAATTTAATGCCTAATTATTCTGAAAATTATCCAGAAACTACTCCTCAATTGCGGGTTGATGGTGTAAGTTTTAAAACACCGATCGCCTCTAGCTACTTATTGGACAATATCTCGTTTCAGGTACAAAAGGGATCTCGCGTCGCAATTGTCGGCCCTTCGGGGGCAGGGAAAACCACGCTGTTGCGGTTGCTGAACCGACTCAGCAGCCCCACGACTGGCTCGATTTATCTGGAAAATACAGATTACCGGCAAATTGGGGCGATCGAACTTCGCAGACAAATCACCCTGGTGATGCAAGAATCGAAGCTGTTGGGAATGTCGGTGCGGGAAGCTTTGGCTTATCCTTTGAAGCTGCGGGGTGTGAATTCATCAGAAATAGGAGACAGAATTAGCGGGGTTATTCAACAACTTCATATCCCCGAAGAATGGCTAAATCGCACGGAATTGCAACTTTCCACAGGCCAAAAGCAATTGGTGGCGATCGCACGGGCGATCGTTCTCGAACCCAAAATATTGCTGTTAGACGAGCCCACGTCCGCCCTAGATGCTGGAAAAGCGGCTTACCTGGTGCAGGTATTGCAAGAGCTAAGTAACAGCCAAACTACTATTTTAATGGTAAATCACCAATTAGAATTAGCCCAGGAATTTGCGACTCGCGTTTTATATTTACAGCAAGGGAGACTCCTGGAAAACGCTATGTGCGATCGGATTAATTGGGAAGAAATGCGGCAAAATTTAATCCAAGCAGAAGCACAAGCAGAACAAGAATGGTGAATCTATTAACTGTCAACTGTCAACTGTCAACTGTCAACTGTTTAATGTGCTCCCCCAGCACCCGCGCCAGCTTTCACTTTTTTAAAGCCCAAAATCGCAATTCCACTTAATAACAAAGCAATGCCCACAAAGTAAAAACAATCATTAAAAGCCATCACATAAGCTTCGCGGCGCACAATACTATCAATTGCCTTAATTGCCTGATCTTTCGCCACGCTCAAATCAGCACCGCGACTTACAAAATACTGAGTCATTTGATTGATTCGTTCCTGCGTCGCTGGAGAGTACAAAGAAACAGATTCCCCCAATCGATTCGAGTGAAATTGCTCGCGTTGAGTAACCAAAGTTGCTAGGGCCGCAATTCCCACCGAACCACCCAGATTTCGCATCATATTAAATAAACCCGAAGCCGAACCAGCCTCGTGTTTCTCCATACCAGCGGTGGCGATCGTTGATAGTGGTATCATAATTAAAGGCTGCCCCAAAGCGCGCACTAATTGCGACCAACGCAACTGATCGATACCCGTTTCATGAGTCATACTAGCATTCATAAAACAACTGATCGCAAAACAACTCACACCGATCGCAATTAGCAACCGCATATCAATTCGCTGCATCAATTTCGGTACTAGCGGTACGATGAATAACTGCGGCACCCCAGCCCACATAATCACCTCGCCAATTTGCATGGCATTGTACTGCTGGATCTGACCTAAATACAGTGGTAAAATGAACACCGAACCGTACAATCCTACACCTAACGAAACATTGACAATAGTTGCTAAGCCGAAATTGCGGCGAGTTAGCAGTCGTAGATTAATAAACGGTTTTTTTCGAGTTAGTTCAATCCAGAAAAAAGCGCCGAGAAATATAGCAGAAACTATGCTTAAACGCACAATAAAATCAGAACTAAACCAGTCTTTCCGGCTGCCTTCTTCTAACACAACTTGCAGGGAACCCAAGCCGATCGCCATTGAGATAATTCCCCACCAGTCGCCACCTTTTAGCAATGATAATTGCATCGGCTTAGGGTCAACTGCATACCACACAGCAGCTAGCAGCAACATCCCCGGAATCAAGTTCAAATAAAAGACATATTCCCACCCGTAATTCTCCGTCAGCCAACCTCCCAATGTCGGGCCAATCGATGGTGCAAAAGTCGCTGTCAGTGCAAACATCGCCATGCCAATCGGCTGCTTTTTGGGCGGCAAATTGGTCAGCAAAAACGTAAAAGCCATCGGAATTAAAATTCCGCCACTCAATCCTTGTAAAGCCCTAAATACAATCATTGAAGTCAAATTCCACGCCCAAGCGCAGCACATGGAAAAGAAGACAAAGAAAGCGGCATTTACCAAGATGTAGCGGCGCACTGAGAACACCTGCGACAGCCAACCCGTAATCGGAATGACGACTATTTCTGCGACTAGATAGGCGGTGGAAATCCAAGAACCTTCTTCTAATGTTGCGCCTAAAGCTGCTTGAATATCTCGGAGAGAAGCGTTGGTGATTTGGATGTCCAAAACTGCCATGAATGCGCCGAGAATTGTTCCCATGACGCCGATCCAGGTTTTTAGGGGAACGCGATCGTCGCTCTGCTTCTGGGGAATTGCACTGGTATTTGCCATTGGTTTTACCTCTGGTGTAATGAATTTGGATTTTTTAACCGCAGAGGGCGCAGAGGGCGCAGAGTAAGAGAGGGGAATCAAGAAGGAGAGAAGTTTACCAATTTTTTAGGAAATTAAACCCATTTTTTGATAAAGTGGTCTGACTAAGTTTTTTAAAGCTGGCAACTGTCTGGTAAAAATTATTGAACCTAAAATACAAATTATACCACCAAGTATGACTGTATTGGGAGAGCCGATATAATTTGCCATTCCACCTGCTACTAAATTACCAAACGGTGTCACTCCAAAAAATGCCATCGTGTAGATGCTCATTACTCTGCCACGTTTGTCGTCTTCTACTATTGTTTGCAAAAATGTGTTTCCTCCGGCAAATTGGATGATGAAACCAAATCCTACAAACAACATCATGATTAATGACAGCCACAAGATGCGGGACAAACCAAAACCAATCAGTCCAAATCCCATGATTGCTGGCGAAATTGCAATCAGTTTGCCGATGCCTACGATACTTTTTCGTCCGATTAAATAAATCGCGCCTGCAAATGCTCCGACTCCGGAAGCTGCCATCAAAAATCCGAGGGTTTGCGGGCCGCCGTTGAGAATTTTTGTGGCAAAAATTGGGACTAATACTGTGTGGGACATTCCGGCGAAGCTGACTAATGCTAATAGCAGTAAGATGGCTCGAATCGGGGGAAATCCGAAGGCGTAATCGAATCCTTCTTTTAATCTTTGTAAGGGTTTGGTATTGCTTGCTGCTATTTTACGGGGTTTGATCTTCATTGCTAATAAGCCTGCAATGACGGCGATGTAGCTGATTCCGTCAATCAGAAAACAATAACTGGCGCCGACTGTACCTATCACCAATCCGGCAATTGCTGGGCCGATGAGTCGCGCTCCGTTGAACATGGAAGCGTTGAGGGCGATCGCATTTGCTAAGTCTTCTTTCTTTTCTACGAGTTCGGGGACAAATGCTTGCCGTGCGGGCGCGTCAAAGGCGTTAATTGCCCCTTGAAATAAACTCAGTACCAAAAGCTGCCAAATGTTGATGACTCCTGTTAGCGCTAAAAATGCTAGGGCTAAGGATTGAACCATCGCTAAGATTTGAGTGGCAATTATCACTCGGTGCCGATTCGTGCGATCGATTAAAACTCCGGCAAAAGGCAGTAAGATTAATGTGGGAATTTGACTGGTAAATCCGACTACGCCCAGCATCCAAGGTGAATCGCTTAAATTGTAGACCAGCCACACTGTAGCAACTTGGGTCATCCAACTGCCAATCAGCGAGATGCCTTGTCCTGCAAAAAATAGGCGGTAGTTTTGCGATCGCAGTGCTGGCGGAAGTTTGATTTTTTTGATTTTTGCTAGAAGATTCATGTATCAGTTTCGTCAATATTTTGTATGGTAGCGCCCCGGAGCATACGTCTAATTAGTTAGGGCAACCATCGGGGAATTACCATAGACTTATTTTACGAATCAAATACAATTGCGGTATGAGCCTCTGGTTCTATTTTAGGATTTCGGAAAATTAGGATTTGAGTATTCAGGGTTTATGCACTCCTTGCAAAGAAACCGGGTTTTTTGCGTATCTGCGGGCTGCAATCTAGTATTTTTGAGAAAAAACCCGGTTTCTGGCCATCGGTGCGATCGCGAATTATCTTGTTAATTTCTTCCCTACAGCAAAACGATCGCCACAGTGATATCTTTCTGTCGCGATCGCCTGTTTAGCTAAAATTTGCTTCCGGGAACCTCAATCAATGCTCAACAGCCAAGTCCCTAAATAACGCATCAATGGAACGTCCCCAGGAGTGCGAATGCGGACGTTGAAATGGTACATTCCGCCCGGACTTGGGTTTCTGACGTTGGAGAGGACAACTTCAACGTTGTTACCGGCAGGAATTGGCTCTGCGGGATAAATTTCTATGAATCGATTTTCTTTGTCCCAGATTACTTCTTGCAATGCTATTGTTTTGTCTTTGACGCGCACTTTAATGTCTTTTTGGTCGAATTCGCCTTTGTAATAGTCTGGATAAGTAATGTTGAGTTGGGCGATCGCCAAACTTACTTTTTTGGAAGGAATTCGCAGCCGGTATCTGTCGCCAACCATTCCGGCTTTGCCGTAATCCAAGCGATAGTTTAACTGGTTGGCGCGTTCTGGGCCGCCGAAAATCGTGAATCCGGGCATCGACTGGGCTAAACTGATGGCCGGTAAGCCTGTCAGCAAGCAACCTGTAACTGCTAGTGCTGAAAATAATCGTTTCATAATCACTCCTCTAATCAAACTGCTGGTGAAGCTTAAATATCGATCGCCCGAAATTTGCGATCGAGCCTACAATATACCGAATTTCTCAATAATTCTCTCAGCCGAAACGCCCGCGCTCGCTCAATTTTTTTTTGCGTAATAATACTGACAACAGACATTCAAACTACCGAATTAGGCAGCATTGTATCATATCACCCTGGGCTGCAAGGTTAACAGTTTAGTGAATTTGAATCTATAAGACAAGTTAAAGAAGCGAGTGTAATTTTGGGGATCGGCTTTAGTATCAACGTGAGAAGCCAGCGATTGAAGTCGCACGCCAAACAAACGAAGACAGCCAGCGATTGAAATCGCGCCTACACAAACGATGTCCGCCGGACGCCGACTGGGAAATTTGAATTTCAACCTGCTCCCGTCAGGTTTTGTCTGTGTAGACGCGGTTTCAACCGCCCTGTCTATGTCTGTGTCTAGAGTATAAGGAGAGTCCATGAAATTAGCGATCGCCAAAGAAGTCGAAGCAGAGGAACGCCGGGTAGCCTTAGTACCCGACGTTGTAGCCCGATTAGTCAAACAAGGCGTCGAAGTTTGGGTTGAGGCGGGTGCGGGTGCAAAATCCTTTTTCTCGGATCTTGCTTACGAAGAAGCCGGAGCTCGTGTTGTCGCCGATACCGCTACGCTGTGGGGCGAAGCCGATGTCGTCGTCAAAATCGGGGAGCTCAAAGAATCAGAAGTTCACCAACTTCGCGAAGGAGGAGTTTTCATCGGATTTTTGAATCCCTTGGGAAATCCGGCGTTAGTACAGCGGTTGGCCGATCGCAAAATAACTGCATTCAGCATGGAAATGATTCCGCGCACCAGCCGCGCCCAAAGCATGGATGCACTATCATCCCAGGCCAACGTCGCCGGCTACAAAGCCGTACTGATTGCAGCCTGTGCATTACCGAAATATTTCCCGATGTTGACAACAGCGGCGGGTACAATTCGCCCCGCGAAAATATTGGTGATGGGTGTGGGCGTTGCGGGCTTACAGGCGATCGCCACAGCACGTCGTTTGGGCGCAGTCGTCGAAGCATTTGACATCCGCCCGGAAACAAAAGAACAAGTGCAAAGTTTGGGCGCTAAATTTATTGATGTCGAACTCAAAGAAGAAACTGTAGCAGCAGGCGGCTATGCTAAAGAATTATCAGAAGCAGCTAAAGAACACACCCGCCAAGTGCTCACCCAGCACGTCGGCGCTTCTGATGCAGTAATTACAACCGCTCAAGTTCCTGGTAGAAAAGCCCCGATTTTAGTTACCAGAGAAATGGTTTCTCAAATGAAACCGGGAGCAATAATTGTTGACTTGGCAGCGGAACAAGGTGGGAATTGCGAGTGCACGGAAGCAGGCAAAGATGTTGAATGGAACGGAGTTAATGTCATCGGCCCGATTAATTTACCGTCGTCGATGCCAGTACACGCTAGTGAAACTTACTCGAAGAATGTCTCGGCTTTGCTTCAGTTGATGCTGAAAGATAAGGAACTGATTTTGAATTTTGAAGATGATATCATCGCTGGTTCCTGTGTGGCTCGTGATGGCGAAATTAGCAACCAGCGGGTGCGGGATGCTTTGGCCGCTCAGGCTTCAGTCGTTAGTTAGATGATTTTTTGGAAGAATACCCGGCGATTGAAATCGCGGCTACACAAACAATGTCCGCCTCCGCGGACTAATGAAGCCCCGGCGATTGAAATCGCGGCTACACAAACAATGTCCGCCT
>NZ_JAEQDD010000054.1:16874-66042 GCF_020737885.1 Microcoleus sp. PH2017_34_RAT_O_A
GCGGCTACACAAACAATGTCCGCCTCCGCGGACTAATGAAGCCCCGGCGATTGAAATCGCGGCTACACAAACAATGTCCGCCTCCGCGGACTAATGAAGTTCTATAGTTACAGGGCTCTGCCTATCAGTGATACCAAATCTGGCTAGAATACCCCTTTTATTTCTTAGTCTGCGGAGGCAGACTTCGTTTGTGTAGTAGCGGTTTCAACCGCCGAATCATCTTTTATTTCTTAGTCTGCGGAGGCAGACTTCGTTTGTGTAGTAGCGGTTTCAACCGCCGAATCTTAATGCAAAACGCAACCGAGAACGAGTTATTTCCAATCACCAACTCACACTTATTATGGCAGAAGGATTGATTGCAGGTTTAGTGGTGTTTACCCTAGCATCGTTTGTGGGATTTGAAGTTATTAACAAAGTCCCACCGACGCTACATACACCTTTGATGTCGGGTTCTAATGCGATTTCAGGAATTGCGGTTTTAGGGGCGATTCTAATTTCAGGCCAAGGTAATGTGACTGTTACTTCGATTTTGGGGACGATCGCGATCGCCCTTGCCACAATTAACGTTGTTGCGGGTTTCTTAGTCACCGATCGAATGCTACAAATGTTCAAGAAAAAAGAGGTTAAAGCGTGAGTGATTTTCTGCCAAGTGCCATTCAACTAGGTTATTTAGTTGCCGCATCTTTGTTTATTGTCGGTTTGAAACAGTTGGGATCGCCCGCAACTGCGCGTCAAGGAAATGTGTTAGCTGCGATCGGGATGTTAATTGCGATCGTTGGTACATTACTAGAAAAGCAAGTAGTCAGCTACGAATTAATTGTAGTCGGAATTATCATTGGTTCGATCGCCGGAACAATCATGGCGAAAACCGTGGCGATGACGGATATGCCGCAGATGGTAGGTTTGCTTAACGGCTTTGGGGGCGCGGCTTCTGCCCTCGTGGCTGTGGGCGAATTCTGGCGCTATCTCAGCATTTCGGAATCGCCGGCACCTGACGCGACAATCACGATCCTTTTGGGCGTGTTGATTGGCGGAATCACTTTCACTGGTAGCCTTGTAGCGTTTGCGAAGCTGCAAGAATTGCTGCCGGGTGCGCCGATGACGTTTCCGCTACAACAGCCGTTTAATGCCATGCTGGCGATCGCGCTTTTAGCCGGCAGTGGCTATATGCTGACGAATCCCGAAAATGTGCCGGTATTCCTCGGTTTGGTGGCGATTTCCAATATTCTGGGAATCATGTTTGTGCTACCCATTGGGGGCGGCGATATGCCCGTGGTGGTGTCGCTGCTAAACTCTTATTCGGGGATTGCGGCGAGTGTGGCTGGGTTCATTTTGATGAACAATATGCTGATTATCGCTGGTGCATTGGTGGGCGCGTCGGGGATTATTTTGACGCAAATCATGTGTAAGGCGATGAATCGATCGTTGGGTAGCGTGCTGTTTAGCGCCTTTGGTAGCGGTGGCGGAAGTGCTGCGGCTGCTGGGGTTGCTGGTGGTGCGATCGACAAAACTGTTCGCAGTATCAATCTCGAAGAAAGTGCGATGATGTTAGGCTATGCGCGATCGGTAGTAATTATTCCCGGTTACGGGATGGCTGTAGCGCAAGCGCAGCACGCAGTACGCGAGTTAGCCGACGGTTTGGAAAAAATGGGCGTTGACGTGAAATACGCGATTCACCCGGTGGCTGGGCGGATGCCTGGGCACATGAATGTGCTGTTGGCGGAAGCAAATGTGCCTTATCCGCAGTTGTACGATATGGACGATATCAACCCGCAATTTGACGAAACCGATGTTGCTTTGGTAATCGGGGCGAATGATGTGGTGAATCCGGCGGCGCGTCACGATACGGCGAGCCCGATTTATGGGATGCCGATTTTGGAGGTTGATAAGGCTAAACATACGATCGTAATTAAGCGCGGGATGAGTGCTGGTTTTTCGGGTGTTGACAATGAGTTGTTTTATAAAGATAAGACAATGATGTTGTTTGGTAGCGCTAAGGATGTGGTTGCGAAGTTGGTTGCTGAGGTGAAGCAGTTGTAGGATTGCGAGGCCGAGAAACCGGGTTTTTTACGAAAAGACGCGCTGTAGTCGATATATTTGATGAAAAACCCGGTTTCTTTAGAGTTAGCAACCGTCTTGATTACTCGGCGGTTGAAACCGCGTCTATACAAACAAAGTCCGCCTGCGCGGACTAAGAAAATAAGCGGGTATTTAAGTCTAGTTTGATATCAATATTCTTCAGTCGGCGGAGGCCGACTTCGTTTATGTAGAAGCGATTTCAATCGCCGAATCTTATCTCAGAAAATAAGCGGGTATTTAAGTCTAGTTTGATATCAATATTCTTCAGTCGGCGGAGGCCGACTTCGTTTATGTAGAAGCGATTTCAATCGCCGATTCTTATCTATATTGTCCGCCAGATAAATTAATTTAACGGGATAAATTCAATCCGATCTTGATATTCATTTTCAAAAGATGCTCCCGCAATTTCAATTAATTCGTCAATCACTTTGCCCATATCTGCATTCAAGCGAATTGTGAGAATTCCCAGAACATGACGACCTTCGGCTGTATGATCTGACAAATGAACTGGCATTGAACGTCGGTTATTAGTAACGAGGATAAAGTTATTCTCCTCGCACCAACACAAGATTTCTGGATCTTTCGTTCCTTTCGGCGGAACACCTTCATCACCAACCATCAACACAACCAGATCGGATTGATGATACAAAAGCTGCACCCGATATTCAGGATCGATATTTTCGTCTAACAGATATTTGACACTCATTAATAAACTCGATCTAGTTGTTGAGATTTCTTATTTTGCTCTTTAAGCTGACGCATTTTCAAGACAAAAGGTGATGGATTGCGATCGTATTCAGCTTCAGCTTTGAGGCAATATTCTAACCAATCTCCTACATATTTACCTACTGTCTTTGTATTTTCCAGATAGTACAAAATCGTAGCATAAACTTGAGCCATAGTCACTGTCCGAAATTTTTGAGCTATGGCTTCAGGAGTTTGACCGCGGTGGATGTATTCGTAGAGAATGTGTTCGATACCGACGCGGGTTCCTTTGATGCGGATATCTTCTGGTGTTAAAAAATCAAAGTAATCTTCTAATTGCATGATGGTTTATCATTTTCACTGTGAGTTTTGAGTATATACTGAGTGTAACACGTCAGTTACTGCAACTTCGCCCAGTCCGGCAGGGAATTAATTCCGTGGCGGTTTTCGGGAATGCGTTACTTGGCTGATGTAGAAAATTTCAACTTATTTAGAACTTGCGTGTCGATGCCCAAGAAACCGGGTTTTTTGCAGTTTTTACGGTCTTTAACGAAGTATTGTCGAAAAAAACCCGGTTTCTGACTCCCCGTAAGTCCTATTATGATCGCTGTTGTTGTCTATCAAAACTTTATCGAGGATTCTGTACCGTGAGTAATAGTGGAAAGTTCTTTAACGTCGCAAACCTGACTATCGGCGTACTAGGTTTGTTAGCGGCTATTGGCGGTGCGGGAATTGCTGTTGTTCAAGGTTGGACACCCCTATTGGTTGGACAAAATACTCGTTTTTCCTGCCAACTTCAGCCAGATACTCAGCGGGGAGGTGACGTTTGGACTGTCATGTACCGTCACGATAAAGGTCAACAACCTTGGCTAAAAATGGTCACAACTTTAGGCGGTGATTATACGCCTGTAAGACGCTGCCAAATAATTTCTGAAAGCTTGAACGGTTATCGCAAAGATGGTTTAATTCGGTTAGCTTATAGAGAGGAGCCTAAGACGCCGAATCAATACGTGATTTGTGCTAAAACTAAGTTGAGTGGCGACGAGGTTTGTCCGCTGGTGTTGACGTTGAAGCCCGGTAGCGAAACAGAGGCTTATCAAGCAATGCGAGATATGACTGAAAATTTGTTGAATGGTGGTAATGCGGTTTATCAAAATAGCGATGGTAAGTTGGCAACTTCTCAGTTTTCTCCGTCTTCGCCAGAGATTGATTTAACTCCTTTTTTGGCTGAAGAGGATCGGATTGCTGGATCTAATTCTGCTAAGTGATATTATACTTAATAGCCAGCGAATGTCATTGCGAACGAAGTGAAGCAATCCCAGAGGCTTGCGATTGCTTCGCTTCACTACGTTTAGCTCGCAATGACATACAAAAATGAGGTCGATGGACATCAGATAAAACCCCACTGCCATGTATCGAAAACCAAGACACCGCATGACTTCGTGGATTTTGATGCGTTCACTATTCTTAATAAAAACTTGAAGTCTTTATAAGTTACAATCTACGAATCTATCCAGGAAAGAAGGACCACAAACCCCCATACAACCCACGGAACCCCACCACCCACCTGGGAGGTGAGCTTCGGGTGCATTGATATTAAAAGTAAGTCTACGCGATGAATACTGAAAGAAAGCAGAAACCGAATCTCCTTTCTTTTTCCAGCCGAGCGTCTCACTAAAAGCTTCCTTGACTGTTCCATCATAATTTTTCGCGCCACCGCCAAGACGTTGATAAATGCTCTTCTGTACAGAAAAGCCGAAGCGTCCATCACTGTATTTTACCCAAAGTCGATCCATCGCCCGCAAATCGGGACAGGAAAAATTTGCGACATCTTCCTTGCTTAGCCAATTTTCTTGTTGTATCCCCGCCACTTCTAACATTTTGTTATCAGTTTCTCGATCTGCTTCCTCCCACTGTCCAGCCGCCAATAAATCGCGCAGTTTAGTATAGTCTGCTTTAGCAAGGGGTTGATTTTCCCAAGACTGATTTGCCAGATAAGTTTTAATGGGAATTCCCCTCGGCAATTTATCCTTCGCCTGCCCGTGAACTGCAACCACTTTACCGCTAGCATCTAAAACAGGCGCGCCACTTATCCCAACAGAAACTTGAGCTGTATAGTTAATTCCATATCCCTCCGTCAACACAACATTAATCCTCGATACTGAACCTTCCAAAAATTCCGGTGCTAAATCTTCATTTTGAAGAACAGGAAAACCAGAAATATAGATTTTATGTCCTACTTTCAGCTCGTTAGAATCACCAAAATTGACACTTGGATAAGGACAACTTTCCCCAGCCGACTTAAACGTCACCACTGCTAAATCGTAAGTTGGACTTGTTTGAATGCTGTCAGTTGTATGACCTTGTTTATCCTGATAAGTTTGCAGTTTCAAACTATAGCCTTTAACCACATGACCGGCGGTGAGAACAGTGCAAACTCCCTTTTTTCCCGGTACAATAAACCCGGTACCGTGTCCGCCTTGATTTTCGTAGTAAATCAGCACGAGGCTCTTGTTAACCGTTTCAGCAATTTCTTGAGATGACTTCGGCTGGGAGCAACTTGTTAATGAGAGTCCGATGAGGGTGAAAATTAGCCAGCAAGAGCGCAATTTCATGAATTTTGCTGAGAGTTTTAGGGAATAAGGGAGTAAATGAATAATTTATACAACAGTGATGTGTTGTTTTCTAGGTAGGAGATTAATATGAAAGTATACCATTTTTTTGCGATCGTAGCTACGGGTAAGGAGATGGGAGCGATCGAAGGTGACAAGTTAAGATTTAGGACTTATGGACTCCGACAAAGAAACCGGGTTTTTACCGAATCTATCGACAGCAACGAAATATTTTCGTAAAAAACCCGGTTTCTGGGCCCATGCTAAGTCCTATTTTGTTATAATTTAGCTAGGATATTCTATCTGTAAAAATGGGATAGTAAATAATGACACTCACCGAATTAAAAATTGATCTAGCATCCTTAAATTCAGCCGACAAAGCAGCGGCTATAGAAATTTTACTTCAAACCTTAAGCACTGGTGCTATAGGCATTAAAAAGACTCCCGGCGTGTGTGGCGGCGATGCCTGTGTTGGCAATACTCGCATACAAGTTTGGGTACTTGTGGGTTATCGCCGTCTCGGATGCAGCGATGCTGAACTTTTTAAGTGCTATCCCCATTTGACTGCGGCTGACTTAGTAAATACTTGGGCTTATGCTGATGCTTACCCAGAAGAAATTGAACGAGGGATCGAAGAAAATGAGGAAGCCTAAAACATGGCACAAATTTCTGCGATCGAAGATTTTAAATATAATAAAATCCTAAAGAATTAATCGAACTGCCAAAGTTGTACTAACCTTAGATCTAAAGTCAATTAAATTCAAAAAAAATCAACTATGTCAGATAAACCTTTTAACATCCGCCAACTAGACGGCCTAGACTATGACGAAGCAGAACCCCTCCTGGAAGATTATCAGGAAACTCTAATCGAGTTATTTGTCAATTCTCCCGAAGGAGAAGAATACGGTAAAACTTATCCAGACGTTGGATCTTGGATATCGCAGTTCATTTATTACGCTTTCAGCTATGAAGGTTTTACACTACCTTGCATGAAAGTGGCAGATGTGGAAACTGTAATCGAAGACTTATTTCCCAGGAAAGTGACTTTGCTTTCGCCGGAAGACGGTGAAAATGCTATCCCGGAATTATTGGCGTTATGGCAATTTTTGAAACGAGAATTTAAACTGCAAAATGCCACTTCAATTATCAAATACCTGCGGGATATTGAGCCGGAATTTCAGGAGATTATGGAAGATTCTTCTAAATTCGGATTTGCCAAATCCTTTGTAACGCTCGGTCATCAAGCAGGGTTTGATATGAGTACGGAGGAAGGTCTAAAACAATTTCAGCAGATATATAATGCTAAAATTGCCCCTACGCTTGCATCTGAAAACTCCGATCTATTTGGATGGTCAAGCAAACCGATCGGTGGTAGTCCTGTCAATGGCTCTAAGGCAAGTAAAGCAAAGCAAAAAAAAGCCAAAAATATGGCGGCTGAATCGAGAAAACGCAACCGCACTAAGAAAAAATAAGGGTTTAGCAAGTATCTATCCTCACTTCACTCTTCTTCTGATTCTTCTCGCCATCTTGCTCGCTGCTTCCCGCCCGCGAAACTTCCAAACTAACAAAAAATCCGGTTGATAAAGCTAAACTCATCAGCATCCTAACTCAAACTTTAACCAACGGTTCTCTAGGCGTTAAAAAAACTCCCGGCGTGTGTGGCGGCGATGCCTGTGTTGGCAATACTCGCATACAAGTTTGGGTACTTGTCGGGTATCGCCGTCTCGGATGCAGCGATGCTGAACTTTTGAAGTGCTATCCCCATTTGACTGCGGCTGATTTAGTAAATGCCTGGGCTTATGCTGATGCTTACCCAGACGAAATTGAAACAGCAATAGCTAGAAATGAAGCAGCATAAAACATGGCGCAAATTACCCATAACAGAACTTACCGACTCCGACAAAGAAACCGGGTTTTTTACCTAATCTGTCGGTAGCAACAAAGTATTTTCGCGAAAAACCCGGTTTCTGGGCCCCATGCTAAGTCCTATTTGCCCAAACCTATCCTAAAATCTTACTAAATGCACCAAGATTAGGTAAAATCATCTGGGTGTCTGAGGATTAACTATATGCGCTGGGTTCGATATGTGGCGATCGCGATCGTCAATGCTTTCGGTGTCGTCATCGGTATAATTTGGGTTGCCATCCCTACGACAGTGGCTCAACCTACTCTAAACTACAAACTCGCACTCTCGGCGCGACAACCCGACGGCGACACTCCGCAATCCCTCCCGGAACTCTACAAATTGCGCGATCGCCTCAAGGTACGATTAGATAAACTTGCCCAAACTCCCGACAGCAGTCTGTTTTCTCCCGAATATTGGCAACCAGAAAGCCCCCGCAACCAATCCCAAACTCTTACGCAGCAACTCCAAAACCTTCAAAATCAGATTGAAATAGAAAAACAAGCCAAAAATAACTGGGACGAAGCTGCTAGATTAGCCTCCCAAGCCGTCGTCATTGGACGCACTTCTAAAGCCGATCCCGCTACTTGGGAACAGTCGCAACGCTTTTGGCAATTGGCTATCAATAACCTCCGGCTCATTCCCCACGGTTCTTTTTTGGCTGAACGGGCGATCGACAAAACCATCGAATATCAAGGAAACCTCACTCTCGCTACCTACGAATGGCAAGTAGCACGTTCTGCACAGAAAATTAGAGCCGAGGAAGAACAGGTAAGAGAAATTGCCAGAAAAGAACAAGAGAAGATAGAATTTGCTCGCCGCGAAATAGAGAGACAAGAACAAGAGAAAAAAGAACTCGCCCGCAGAGAAATAGAAAGACAAGAATTTGCAAGGCAAGAATTAGTCCGCAAAGAACAAGAAAAACAAGAACTCGCCCGCCAAGCAAAAGAAAGGGAAGAATTAGCACTAAAAGAACTCACAAGACAAGAATTAGAAAAGCAAGAACTCGCCCTAAAAGAACAACAAAGACAACAATTAGAACTCAATCAACAACCAACTCCTCAACCAACTCCCGAGTCAACCGCAACACCAACTCCCGAATCAACCGCAACCGCAACTCCCACCCCAGTTACGCCCGCAACCTCAGCGACCAACTTCTTCTTTGCCGGAGATACTAACAGAGACGGCAAAATTAATCAGGTAGACGAAGCCGGAAAAGAACAATGGTCATTGTCCAGCGGCGCGCTGATTGTGTATAACGATCGCAATAACGATCGCCGCAGCAAAATACCGACTTGGCAAGAAACCAAGGTTAGCGTTCCTCGCCGCGCAGCAATGCTTTCTCAAGTTAATTTAATCCTGTCGGAAAACTTCAAAGATTCTCAATTATTTATCACCGCTGACAGCATTGGCAGCTCTCACATCAGCGTTTTTCAGAAAACTGCCGACGGCTGGCTACCTGTAGATATATCCGGTACTAAACCCCTAATTTTCAACACGAATATTGTTTTAGGAGTGGAAGCAAAACAATTTGCCGATCGCAATTGGAACGGCCAGGTTAATCTCAAAGCAACTGCCGAAAACAACGGTCAACAAATCGCCACCACCACAATCCAAATGGGCGTTAGTCCTTGGATGATAGCACCAAATACAGCACCCGTAACAGAACTTCAGGTCAGCGACCGAGGCTCGGCTAACAGTGAATTTATCTCCCAACTCAAACAAGCTGTAGAACCCACGGGCGCTCAAGTAAAAATCATCCAGGGCGATAATGCTTGGATGCAAGACAGTCAGAAAAATGGCTACGTTCAAGTTCCCGAAAAATCCGATATGCGTCAAGTTAATGTCGCGATTAAAAGCCCTAGCAATTCAGCGCTCGACAAGCCGGCAAAGTCAACTCAGGAGCGAGATTTAAGAGTATTTAAAATTGGCAAACCTCGCTCTTTAGACCCTGTGAATCAGTGGTCTGATGGCTACGGCAATTTGCAAGTGACGCCACCGATTCCCGGACATCCAATGGGTCGAGTTTATTACGGAAATTCGGGGAATGCTGGTTTTAATCCTGAGGTACTTGATTTTATTCAAGCTCAAAGAATTCAAGGCCCAGCGGTGGATATTGATACTTCTTGGCTTTTGACTCGTCAAGTCGATGAAATTATCAATTTTATTCCCACTCAAACTCCCGGGAAGTATATAATGGCGATCGCCAGTCCAGAAGCCGGAGTTAGGCTGTTGGAAGAATTGGCGGGAAAAGGTTATGGTGATGTTACAATCAATCGCGGCTTGAGCACCGAAACTACAGTCAGGGCTGCATTGAATAATCCTGCTTTAATTCAACACAATCTCAATCTGCAAAAGCAGAAAATCTATCCGATTTTAGAGAAGTTGAAAAGAGAGTTTTCCCTCGCAGACGACCAAATCGTTCAGGTTCCAGCGATGTTTGGCTACAGCGGTTATGCTTGGTGGCCGAATATGGTCAATTCGGTGCCTGTTAACGGTAAGTTGTTAGTCTCAAATCCGCGCGGCCCGATAATTGATGGTCTAGATTACACTCAAGAAAGATTGCGCCAATTGCTGCTTCCTGCTGGTGTTAGCATGAGTTTTCTGGACGATAGATATTATCAAGAATTGAAAGGAAATGTACAGTCGGCGACGAATACTGTGAGGAAGCCTGAACCCCGGCCTTTTTGGCAATCTTTGCCTAATAATTGAGTATCTTGTAGGGGCTGGTTCGCCAAAAATTCCCGCCAAAAACCCACAATCTCAAAAACCCGCCCCCACCCAACGATAAATTCAAATGTACCAATTTTGTAGTCAAAGTAGGGTACGTCGCTACGATAATCTAGGTAATTTACGACAATATATGAGCGACGCACCCGCGCCGCGAGTGATATCGTTTCCGGTTGTATGGAAATGATTTAACCGCAGAGGGCGCAGAGGACACAGAGAGAGAATAGAGAGATTAATAATTCCTATGCAACGGGATTTGATATGAAAGTAGGGTGTGTCGCTGCGATAATCTCGGTAATTGACGACAATATATGAGCGACGCACCCGCGCCGCTGTTACAAACGAACGGGCAGTTTTGACACTAAATCGTATCGATTTTATTCGACTGCACGCTTCACAGCCTAACCATGCTGGTATCATTGTCTGTAAAGACGACCAACAGGACAGACAGAGGATGGCTACACGAATTTCGGAGGCTATTTCTAATGTGGAAACATTGACAGGGAGGCTCCTTAGAGTCAATCGTCCATCTCGATAAATATCAGAGGTTTTAAAAGTTGGTAAATTTGCGATCGCCCCAGCCGACAAATTTCTCATAAAATTGGCTTGTAGTGAGGACTTCAGTCCTAAGTGCGAAGGGGACGCTCGCGCCCTCAGCATCATTCGACCATCACCAGATTTAATATAACGTAAAATGTCTAAAAGCAGTATTTGTACAAAAAATTTAGTCCCATGAGTAACGAACAGGAAAAAAATCAAATTTTGACTCAGCAACCGGAAACAATTGCTACTGACAGCGATGAGTTCGCGAATACTGTCATTACCAATCCCCATACAACCTCCGAACCCGCAGAAACTCTCGCTGAAATCCCCCCAATTGAAGATGCTTTAGCAGCAACTTCCGAACCCCCAGAAACTCCTACAGAAAATCTCCCCAGTGAAAATGTTTTAGCAGCAACTTCCGAACCCCCAGAAACTCCTACAGAAAATCTCCCCAGTGAAAATGTTTTAACAGCAACTTCCCAACCCCCAGAAACTTCCGATGAAATTGCCGCACCCGAAAATATTTTAACGGCAATAGACGAAACAGAAACAATTCCAATTTCCGCCGAAAATGCCCCGGAAACCAGTCAAAATATCGGTGATTTACCTGTTACAAATTACACCGCAAATCCCGATCGCAAACCAAGTCGAATCTGGCAAATATTGGCAATTTTTCTGAGCGGAATGTTAGTCGGTTCCACGATAAGTCTCGGCAGTTTGCTCGCGTGGAGAATGTATCAAGAAAGAGCGAACCTTCAAATCAGATTGCCTTCCGACGTACCCCTACCGGAAAGCGCTCCCCCTGTTCCAACAGCGCGCGCCTACCGCCAGCCCGGAGTGCCCCCAGCACCCCAGCAGACACTGCCCGCCAACAGCGCACCATCGCCGAATCCGACTCAAGTACCATCGCTCTCAGGCGTTCCGCAACTTGCTTCCCCGTCACCGTTACCTTCTCCGGCGGCGTCTCCCGCTGCGGTGGAAACCCCTGTAACTGAGCGAGTTAGCTTTCCAGCAGGTGCTACCGGAACTACTCTCAGCAATAGTTTGCCAGCCAACAAATCGAAGCGCTACTTGCTAGAATGCAATAGCGGCCAAAGCATGACAGTAAAGGTTCAAGAAGGTCAAGTTAGTGCAGATATTATTGCTCCTAACGGTGAAAAAGTAGGTACTGTTGATAGCACAGGTCAGTGGCAAGGTCAACTAGCCAGCAGCGGCGATTATACTATTGAAATTTCGGGCGATCGCCAAGCAAACTACGGAGTGAAAATTGAAGTCAAATAGCCAGTATAATTGTATCAGGGGGTAGTTGCACAATAGATCGACCCGCCCTGGTTGCCAATGGGAGCATCTCAGTTTTGTAAAAAGCATTTTTTTTATTGTAGTGCGAGCGTCCCCGCTCGCGTATTGTACAATACGCGAGCGGGGACGCTCGCACTGTAAATGCAAAAGTGAGATGCTCCCGTTGCCAATTACCCATTACCAATTACTAATTACCAATGGTCGCACAAGTATCTCCAAGCATCTACGAAGCAAAGACTCAGGAAATTGCTAAAGAAATCCTTAAGGCAACTCAAGACAAAAAGCGATCGTTTTTCGGTCAATTGCAAGACCAAATGCGTTGGGACGATAAACTGATGGATTGGGCAATGGCTAGCCCCGGACTGCGCGTGCAATTGTTTCGATTTATTGACTGTTTACCCGCACTCCGCAGCAAGCCGGAAATTGCCCGCCACTTGCAAGAATACCTGACTGTGGAAGAGGTAGAATTGCCGGAAGCTTTGAAAAAATTGCTAAGTTTTACTAACGCTGATTCGATTCCTGGACAATTGGCGGCGACGACGGTTGCACCTGCTGTAGAAACTTTGGCGCACAAGTATATTTCTGGGGAAAATATCAAGCAGGTAATTAAAACCTTAGAACGACTTCGCAAAGATAAAATGGGTTTTACAGTTGACCTTTTGGGCGAAGCTGTGATTACTGAAACTGAGGCGGAAGTTTATCTGAATCGCTATTTGGAATTGATGACCGAATTGAGCAGTGCAGCTAAGAATTGGTCGCAGGTAGATGCGATTGATAAGGCTGACGGCGAAACTCTGCCGCGAGTGCAAGTATCTGTCAAGTTAACGGCTTTTTATTCTCAGTTCGATCCGCTGGATGCGAAAGGCAGCGAGGAAAAAGTTAGCGAGAGAATTCGCCTGTTATTGCGGCGCGCTAAAGAGTTGGGTGCGGCTGTTCACTTCGACATGGAACAGTACGAATATAAGAGTTTAACTCTCAGCATTCTCAAAGACTTATTGTTAGAGGAAGAGTTCCGCAGTCGCACAGATGTCGGAATTACAATGCAGGCATATTTGCGTGATAGCAAACAAGATTTGCAAGGCATTATTGCTTGGGCGAAAAAACGCGGAAATCCGGTAACGGTGCGTGTGGTGAAAGGCGCTTACTGGGATCAGGAAACTATCAAGGCGATGCAGAAGGATTGGCCGCAGCCTGTCTACAATGACAAGGTTGCTACGGATGCAAATTTTGAGCAGATGACTCAGTTACTGCTGGAAAATCACGAATATTTGTATGCTGCGATCGCAAGTCACAACGTCCGATCGCAAGCCAGGGCGATCGCGATTGCCGAGACTCTCAATATACCGCGCCGCCGCTTTGAGATGCAAGTGCTGTACGGTATGGGCGACAAACTGGCTAAGCTTTTAGTCGATCGCGGTTATCGCGTCCGAGTATACTGTCCCTACGGCGATTTGCTCCCAGGTATGGCTTATTTAATCCGCCGATTGCTGGAAAATACCGCCAACAGTTCGTTTATTCGGCAAAGTTCCGAAGAAATGCCGATCGAACAATTATTAGCCGCCCCAGTCGCTAATGGCAACGACCAGATAGCTTACAGCAAAGTATTTCCCAACGTCGCCGATACCGACTACGCCAATACCAAATTGCGGCAACAAGCAGAAGCAGCCATCAAATCAGTGCGCGCCAACCTAGGTAAAACATATTTGCCACTAATCGATGGCGAGTACCAAAACACCGAAACAACAGTTAATTCCCTCAACCCTTCCAATCCCGCAGAAGTAGTCGGAAAAATCGGATTGCTGTCTGAAGAACAAGCCAAACAAGCCCTAGAAGCAGCCAAAGCAGCCTCCACAAGTTGGCGCAAAACCCCCGTCCGCCAGCGCGCCGGAGTCCTCCGCAAAGCAGCCGAATTGATGGAACAGCGGCGCCACGAACTGTCAGCTTGGATGGTGTTTGAAGTCGGCAAACCAGTCAGAGAATGCGATGCCGAAGTTTCCGAAGCCATTGATTTTTGTCGCTACTACGCCGACGAAATGGAACGGTTGGAACAAGGGCAAAATTACGACATCCCCGGAGAAAACAACCGCTATACCTATCAACCGCGCGGCATTTCTCTGATTATTTCACCTTGGAATTTTCCCCTGGCAATTCCCGTCGGGATGACAGTTGCATCGCTAGTTGCAGGTAACTGTACCTTACTCAAGCCTGCGGAATTTTCCACAGTAATTGCTGCAAAGATAGCTGAAATTTTGCTAGAAGCAGGCATCCCCAAAGGCGTATTTCAATACGTACCTTGCAAAGGTTCAACAGTCGGCGCTTACATGGTGAAACATCCCGACGTTCACATGATTACCTTCACAGGTTCTCAGGAAGTTGGCTGTCAGATTTATGCCCAAGCTGCGATTTTGCAACCGGGACAAAAACACCTGAAGCGAGTAATTGCGGAAATGGGTGGCAAGAATGGAATTATTGTCGATGAAAGTGCGGATTTAGACCAAGCAGTTGCTGGCGTAGTTTATTCTGCCTTTGGATATAGCGGTCAAAAATGTTCCGCTTGTTCGCGAGTAATTGTGGTCGAGTCGGTGTACGATGCTTTTGTGGAAAGATTGGTAGAAGCAGCGCGATCGCTCAATGTCGGCCCTGCTGAAAATCCCGGCACTCAAGTCGGGCCTGTCATCGATGCTACGGCGCAGTCGCGCATCCGCGAATACATCGAAAAAGGTCGCGCTGAAGCTAAGATAGCCTTAGAAATGGCCGCGCCCCAAACAGGCTATTTTGTCGGCCCAGTGATTGTGACGGAAGTAGCGCCGACTGCAACTCTCGCCCAAGAAGAAATTTTCGGCCCAGTTTTGTCGGTGATTCGGGCTCATAATTTCGATGAGGCGATCGCAATTGCTAACGATACGAATTTCGCTTTAACTGGTGGATTGTATTCTCGCACGCCTTCGCATATCGATCGCGCCAAAGCCGATTTTGAAGTCGGAAATCTGTACATCAATCGCGGAACTACCGGCGCTGTGGTATCGCGCCAACCCTTCGGAGGATTCAAACTTTCGGGAGTTGGTTCCAAAGCGGGCGGCCCGGATTATTTGCTGCAATTCCTCGAACCTCGTACTATAACTGAAAATATTCAGCGCCAAGGTTTTGCACCGATTGAAGGAGTAGACGATTAATCAGTTGACAGTTGACAGTTGACAGTTGACAGTTGACGATTTGTAGGGGCGAAGCATTTCGGCAGTAAATCTCTGATTCTCACTCATAAGTTATGTGCCGAAATGCTTCGCCCTCTGCAAAAACCAGATGCACCTGTCCTCACTACAAACCATGTTGTCTGTAAGGACTTCAGTCCTCTCTCTGGCTATTAAGAAAGAAAGAAGCACTAATACCATTTTTTTAAAGTTATGACAGACTTTAGAAAACAGGGAAAGGGGATCATCCCGATTGTACAAACATATCCGCAAGGGCGAAGCATTCGCGCCTGTATCCTATCGACTATAGGAGAGATTGTCAGCGCGAATGCTTCGCCCCTACAAAAACGGGATGCTCTGAGCGTGAAAGTGGATTAATTACAATGTCTTGTCGTCCTCGATCTCTATCGGATCTTTAGACAGAAGGACTAAAGTCCTCACTACGAACCGTGTTGTCTGTGGGTGACATCAAAAAAGTTCTGCGAGATTAGCTAGCTAAAAAATGGAATCTACTGAAAATCGCGATCGACTAAATTCTCACAACCCTCCACTTGAGAAGTGGTTGCGATTTTTAATTATAGCCGTATTGGCGATCGGCATTTTATTTCGATTTGTCAATCTCGATCGCAAATTCTACTGGATCGACGAAAACTATACTTCCTTAAGAGTTTCCGGCTACACCGAAGCCGAAATTATCAAACAAATTTCATACCAGAAAATAACTTCGCCCTCGGATTTACAAAAATACCAGCAGATCAACTCCCAAAAAACTTTAAGCAATACCCTCAATTCCTTAACAACCGAAGACCCCCAACACCCGCCACTCTATTACATACTAGCGCGATTTTGGGCGCAATGGTTCGGCAGTTCCGTGGCAACAATGAGAAGTTTGGCCGCCGTCATTAGCTTGCTAGTATTTCCCGCCATTTATTGGCTGGCTTGGGAGTTATTTGAATCCTCTGCTGTGGCTTGGATGGCGATCGCAATTCTCGCCATTTCTCCCTACCACATCCTGTTTGCCCAAGAAGCCAGACAGTACAGTTTGTGGACATTAACTACCATTTTATCCAGTGCAGCCTTATTGCGAGCAATGCGCCCGGATGTCAATCAAAATCCAATGTTGCTGATTTCTCACTGGACACTATACGCAGTCACAGCAGCAATGGGATTGTACACCCACTTATTATTTATCTGCGTAGCCGCAGCCCACGCAATCTACGTCGCAGTTATTGCCAACTGGCGCGATGTTAAAACATTTATTGCCTATTATGCAGCAGCAATGGTCGCCTTAATTGGCTTCATGCCTTCCCTCGTAAATATTGTCGAAAACTTCAATCAAGTTAGAAGTACCACAGTATGGGCAGAACAAACAAATCTCTTCAGATTAGTCAGCAGGTGGGTGGGCGCAGTCAGCATAGGATTTTTTGATATTGGGATTGATGGCACTGCCAACGCCGCACAACTAGCCTTGGTAATTCCCGTTGGCATCCTGATTCTAGCTTTAGTCGGCTATTCCCTTTATTTTCTATGCCGGCAAACACCAAAACGGGTTTGGTTGTTGATATTATTGTTAATTGCCACAACTGCCTTATTTTTGGCAGTGCCCGATATACTTAAAGGCGGGAGGCGATCGGCAAATCCGCGATATTTAGTTCCTTGTTATGTGGGAATTCAGCTAGCAGTTGCTTACCTGCTGTCTGTGAAAATTAGCAACAATTTTGATAACTCAAAACTGCAAAGACTGTGGAAAATAGTTATAGTTGCACTGTTTTGTGCAGGCATCATCTCCGGTGGAGTTAGTTCTCAAGCCGATAGTTGGTGGAATAAAGGCAGCGGTTGGTTGCGTGCGGAATTAGAAGTCGCAGCGACTGTCAATTCTGCAAGCAATCCCTTAATTATCAGCGATGCGAATATCGCATACATCATGCCTTTAAGTTATCGCCTGCAACCAAAAGTCAAACTGCTAATCCAACCCCGCTGTTACACTTCTTGTTACACAAATCGAGAGTTGGCACGAAAAAAACCAGAACCTCCGAAAATTCCCAGCGGTTTGGGCGAGTTGTTTTTATACAGGCCTTCCTCAGATTTGCGATCGGCAATTGGGCAACAAAACTATCAAATAGATCCGGTTGGCGGTAATGTCGAACTCAATCTGTGGAAACTCACCAAAAAATAATTTATAGCGGTTCTCAAAAAAGTGAGGTACGTTGTTGGGATGGGAGCCCTCTTATATTTATTATATAGTAAGCGAGGTCGCATAAAAAACTCCATTTATAGTCACACCTCATCTTTCTGAGAAAGGCTATAAAAACATTAACTAATCAAAATCTGGTTTGCCGGGAAATACTGCCCAGAAACCTGGTTTTTGGAACTATGTCGCAAGTATAATAGAACATAATTACTTTTTGCGGTAAGCTATGATTTAAGAATCACAAACATAACATCAAAAATCTAAAATGACAGTAACTGAAACCTCCAATATTCGCAGACTGCTGTGCGATCCAGATTTAGGGCTAATCCCTCATCTAGAAAAGTGCCTGCAAGATTTGCACTCTTCCTCGATCGCCAATGGAGAGAAATTTAAGCTAGAACCTTACGATATCGAACTCAACAACTGCCACACTCAGAAGCATCCCAACGACCAAAAACCCCTTGTCACTCAGTCAGTGTTAATGAAAATTCCCCTGACTGGGAAAGTTCAAGACAAGATGCACCTGTATCTGATCGCAAGTGAGTTGCAGAACCAAATCGATATCAAAATTATCGACTGGAGTGCCTTAGAACGCCGCCAATACGACATTCACGGCATCCCCTTAAAGCAGCCGATTACCAAAATAGATGGCGAGATGAATTACGAGTTAGTATTCGATCGACCAGGCTACTGCTGCATCACCCTGTGCCGTCAATTTGACTTGACTTACGCCGCCAATTATTAAGTTTTTAGGTACGTTGTTGCGCTTGAGCGCTCTTATAGCGGTTATCAGAAAGATGAGGTATGTTGTTGGGCTTCAGCCCTCTTGGTTTAAGGGTTATATAAGCTGTCAGTTATACCTCATCTTTTTGAGAAAGGGTATATATATTTAGGCGCTCTGATATATATATTGAAAGAGCGCTGAAGCGCAACTACGTACCTTTGAAAGAGCGCTGAAGCGCAACTACGTACCTTTGAAAGAGCGCTTAAGCGCAACAACGTACCTTTTTAAACCGATCGACTCGCCGTTTCCGCCAGAATCTGCTTAATTTGAGCAGGAGTCAGACTGGGATTGGCTTGCAACATCAAAGCTATCACCCCGGATACGTGCGGCACTCCCATGGAAGTACCCGCAAAATATCGATAGGGAACCCCCGGTTGAGAAAGCGACACCGTTGAATAAACGTCCCCAGCATCAGCCCTGCCGCCGTCGCCACCCGGAGCGACAAAATAACTAATTGTGTTAGATCCCGCCCGGTTAGAATAATCGGTAAACAAGCCATTCCGGTTAACTCCACCGACAGTAATGCCTACCTCAGTTGCAAACCTACCCGGATAATCTACATCCGGGCGAGCATCATTTCCTGCCGCCGAAATCACCACCACGCCCTTAGCTTCCGCCGCTTGAATCGCGCTCAACTCTTGCTCGTTGAACTGTTGACCGCCAAAACTTACATTAATTATCTTTGCCCCATTTGCCACCGCATAATTAATCGCATTAATTTCATCCCTAATTTTGCCTACTCCTGTGCTGTTGAGTATTTTCAAAGGCATAATCTTGGCAGTCGGAGCCGTTCCAGTTATTCCCACTCCATCCTTTTTCGCAGCAACTAAACCCGAGATATGAGTGCCATGATTGTTATCATCCATTGGATCGTTATCGTTGTTGGCAAAATCCCATCCCCGGAAATCATCTACAAAGCCATTGCCATCATCATCTACGCCGTTGCTAGCTTTATTTCTACCTGCGGCATCAACGCCATTTTCCCCCCCATTGCTCCAAACATTCCCTGCTAAATCTGGGTGATTGTAGTCAATGCCGCTGTCGATAACTGCTACGACAATGCCATCTCCAGTCAAGCCCTTCGCCCAAACTTCTGGAGCTTTAATTAAGTCTCTGCCCCACTCATCGCCGCCCAAGTCGGGAACATCAGGAAAAGTTGGCACACCTTGAGCTTTAGCAACTGCCGCCGCTGCATTCACCAAACCGAACCCAAAACGAGAGTCAAAACCCGGTGAGTTGCTGGGATTGTCAGGAACAATAGTTGCAGGAGTTGCAGATAAATTTAGGGTAAAATTTGTATTACCTTGGTTTTGATAAACTCGGACAAAGTATGTTCCGGCTGCCAAATTTTTGAGATCGATAGACTCTGGCGATAAACCGGGTTCTTTAGCAGAAGCAATAATATCG
The DNA here is from genome assembly GCF_020737885.1 of Microcoleus sp. PH2017_34_RAT_O_A. Lineage (NCBI taxonomy): Bacteria > Bacillati > Cyanobacteriota > Cyanophyceae > Oscillatoriales > Microcoleaceae > Microcoleus > Microcoleus sp. PH2017_34_RAT_O_A. The sequence continues at coordinate 36,316 of NZ_JAEQDD010000054.1, forward strand.
GTAAAGTCAATAGAATTGTCGCCGTTAATATCTTTAATCACAGCCACGTCAACATCGGCACTAAAACCGCTGACAGTTAATTTAAAGTCGTTATTTGCAGGCAAAGTAAAGCGATAAAGGTTGTCTGGGCGGGCGTTGCTAACCGAGTCAGCGATGGTTTGAGTGCTGCTCAAAACGCCTAAATCTCGGGCTTGGCTGAGTTGGTTGCCCAATACGGCATTTGCAGAGATGAACTTACCGCTGAGGTTTTGTGGTGATGTGTTGGCGACTAAGCCTAAAATAGCACCGGATTGGCGAATTTTAATTACTGTATTGGGAGTGCCGGAAACTGTTTCTAAAGTGAGGTCTGCTTCGGTAAGATTGTCAGTTAGTCCGATCGCATCCTCAAAACTGTTAAAGTCAGCGATCGCGTCTGCAACAGCCGGATCTGAGACTGGGGAGTTGCTGCGAAGGACAAAGGTATCTGCGCCCAAACCCCCTGTCAGCGTATCTTTGCCTCCATCGCCCATTAAAACGTCGCTACCGTTGCCGCCGTTGAGGCTATCATCTCCCCTACCTCCTTGCAAGGTATCGCTGCCCTTACCGCCAAATAGGAAGTCATTGCCGGCACCGCCGTTAAGCAAGTCATTCCCGACACCACCGAAGAGAGTATCGGAATTGCCACCGCCGAGGAGTCTGTCGTTACCATTATCACCGCTGAGGCGATCGGCATCCGAGGCACCGACAATAAAATCATTACCTCCGAGGGCAAAAAGTCCGTTACGATAAGGAGTCAAAAAGCCCGGAGTTAATGCGAAACTATTGGCGCTATCATCTAAAAGATAGGAAAATCCGTCGGGGCTCGGGCCGGCCATAAAAATTTACTCCTTAAATTGCGATCGATCTAAATTTTAGATTTCAAACATGAAATTGTCCTTAATAAATCTACCATCCCAAATTCATTAATCAGGATCGGAAAATGGGAAAACAACACTTGCATCGAATTCAGAATTTTTTCAACCTCGCCAAATCACGTTTAAAGCCTTATTTGCGCTATGTGATTTTGGGCGGCACGTTTTTATTTATTGCCAAAGCTTTTGTAAGTCATTGGCAAGAAGTCGCTAATATCCGAATTCGAGCCGAAAGTTTTCCGTTATTGGCGATCGCGGTTGGTATCACGTTACTGTCTCTAATTTTTGTCGGCTGGGTGTGGATGTTGATTTTGCGCGAATTCCGCCAACCTGTCAATGCCGCCTGGGCGATTCAAGTTTTTCTCAAGACTAATATTGCCAAGTATTTACCGGGGAATATTTGGCATTTTTGGGGTCGCATCTTGGAGGCCAAAAAGGCAGGCATTGCGCCCAAAGCTGCTACTCTCAGCGTCTTGCTGGAACCGTTGCTGATGGCTTCTGCGGGCGTGCTGATTGGGTTGATTTGTTTTGAGGGCGCCGATGGCTATTTGCGAATTGTCGGCTGTGCTGCTATTTTAATAGCCATTCATCCCCGAATTTTAAATCCGATCGTCCTATTTGTAGAGCGGTTGAAGTTATCCAAGAACAAGGGGGAAAATTCAGAGGTTGGGGATGCTGCGGGCGATCGACTAATTTCGCCTTTAGAGTCTAGCTCCAATCTAGCTAAAAAAATATCTAATGTCAAGTCCGAGCGCCAAAATAATTTGCCAATAAAACGCTATCCTTTAGTGCCGTTAATCGGACAAATCTGTTTTATCGGATTGCGGGGCAGCGGTTTTTTGCTAACGGTAATGGCTTTAAATCCGGTAAATTTTATCGATATTCCCAACTTGTTCGGTGCTTTTGGTTTGGCGTTTGTTGTGGGTTTGGTTGTACCGGGTGCGCCGGGGGGGATGGGAGTATTTGAAGCAACGGCGATCGCCCTTTTGGACGATCGCTTTTCTGTGGGTATAATTTTGAGTGCAGTCGCTTTGTATCGGATTATCAGCATTCTGGCGGATGTTTCCGGTGCTGTTTTGGCGAAAATTGATAGGAGGCGCGATCGATTTATGTAGGGGCGGTGGATGGTGCCCGCCAGGTTTCTGTAATTCATTTTTCTCTCGTGCTTTGCCTCAAGCGATCGCTGAAATCGAAGAGCGATCGGCTACAATCATCAATAACAAAATTTATGGACTCCGACAAAGAAACCGGGTTTTTTACCAAATCGGCGGGTAACAACGAAGGAACTTGGAAAAAACCCGGTTTCTGGGCCACATCGAGTCTTATTAAGCCGATCGCACTTCAGTTAGATTAGTTTGTATAGGGGCGATCTTTTGTATCCATGTCTTCTGTGATTGTTGGCTCTGAAAGCGAAGGTAATGTTAGTTGGAGGTGAATGTCAATTGTTATTGTATGAGTTTGATTATTCAAACCTATGTTAACTATGTTTACTAATGGAACTTGGGGTGAATAATTGCTTGAGTGAGATTTCACAGATGGCATAGTTTTATATCCAGCTTCCTCTAGGGAGTTGTGAATATTTCTCCAGTTGCTTACCTTTTCATTAGGTACATCTGTAATTTTTTTAAAGTATTGATATAAAGTTTTAGATATATAAACCTCAACACCTTTACGACTTTGATGGAGTTGGCTAGCTATTTCCGCAGGACTGTGGCCACACAGCAAACCGCGCAAAAAAAGCTTTTCCCGTTCTGTGAGTCCCTTTCTGGAACGAGGAGATACTTGCCACTTGGCTTCTGCCATAGCTTTGTAGAGCCTTTCCAAGTCCCAGTTATTCGCAGCTTCGGCAAACATCTCCTCATTGGATGTCATCGCAGTATGTCCCGCTTAGTTGATAGTCATAGCCTAACTAAAGTTATAGCTTTGGCTAGTTGTTATCTGAGTATGCTTAGTTTATCATTTCAGGAACGGATGTGGCGAGCGCTCTGCTGTAAAAAGATAGAGCTGTTTGTCAAGAGCTTAGGGTGCAGATACAGCAGCGGTTGGTGGGCTAGTGTAAAGATTTGTAACAATACGCCAAATTCTGCGTAAAAATTCGGGATTGAAGCCGAATACATAGATATAGGAGCAAGATGTTGCTTGGTGCGGGGCCGAGTTGGTACTGGATGCTTAGGCGTTGCGGTATTTGTTTGGGGTGCGTGCGATCGGGCAATTCCGCTTTTTTGTACCCAAAATTTAACGGATAGTAATATGAATAATTATGATGACCATATACAATTTGCCGAGAATGTAATTGAGAGATCGCAACTGCCGGAATCCCAAAGAGGTGAGTTACATCAGCTAATACAACGCATTCAGCAAAGACAAAACGACCCCAATCTTTACTTAGCAGTGATTGGAGAATTTTCTAGTGGTAAAAGTACATTTATTAATGCTTTAATTCGTGATAATTTGCTGAAAACATCAGCTTTAGTGACAACTGCTGCTGCTACTAGATTACGCTATGGTCAAGAAATTAACATAGAAATAAATTTTAGGCAAGTACCAGAAATAATTAAACCAAGAAGATTTTGGACTAGAAATGCTATATCAGTTATTATTAGATTTCTCGAGAATTTAGGTTTAGACTTTGACATAGTAACTGCTATTGAAGATTTTTTAAATGATACCGTTGCTTTTTTATTCAGCCTTTTTAACAGCTCAAATAATCTTACAAATATAATTACATCTGAAGACATTAGGGCTAAGGGTATAGATATTAGGGAGTTTATTCACAAAGTTACGTCTGAAGAAGAGATAGCCAAAGAAGTTATTGATGTTAATATTAATCATCCAGCCACTTTTCTACAAAATAATATCGTGATTATTGACCTACCTGGTACTAATGCTACCAATACCAGACACGCACAAATTACACGAGAAATTGTAGAAAACGAAGCTGATGTTGCTATTGTTATAATTCCTGCTACACAACCTGTAAGTGACACTTTGGCGGAATTTTTGATCTCGACAATACAATCTTCGCTAGATCGCTGTATATTTGTTGTTAGCCGCATGGATCAAATTCGCCAGAGAGAACATAATAGAATGTTGGCTAATGTGAGAGAGAGATTGGTAGATCAGCTAGAAGTTAATCCTAATAAATTGTATTCATGTTCTGCTCAGGTTGTTATGGATGATGTCACAGGAGAGCAGCAAGCAGTAAATAACCCCGAATTTTGGATCGAGCAATTCACGCAAATGCAGGTTGAAATCATAGAACGCTTAAAAGCTGAACGAAATGCGATTATTAGTGAAAATATCCAAGGTTTATTTGGTCAGCTATTTAATCAAATCAAAAGTTATTTACAATCTCAATGGAATCAATACAAGGAAAAAGAATCAAAAATTCAGAAAGAAACGATTCAAGATATTGAATCTTTTAAAAATCAACAATATAGAGAGTGTATTAATATGATCGATAGAACTGCTAGTCGCTCGGAAAATAAAATCAACGATCATGTTGACAATTTTAGAGATCGAACTACTGCTAAAGTAAAAGAAGCTATTTTTGGCGCAAGTGATTGGGACGATCTCAAGTATGTTGTTAATACTAAGGTTGCGACAATTTTACGAGAGCAACAAAACTTACTAAGTGATAGTATTCAAAATGAATGCCAGAATCTTTCTCAGTCTGCACACGAAGTTGGGCAATATTTTGATAAAAAATTTACTGAAGTCTATCGGAGCTTACAAGCATTAGGTGGGCGTGTTGAAACTAATTCGGTGTTCGCAAGTAGTAATATTTCAATCAATACATATTCAGTTATTTCTTCAGCACAACAACTCAACAGTTCAAGTTTTGGTAATGCAATGGCAGGCTTGTTTTCTCATGTATTTCGTGGCTTACTTGACGAGCGCAAGCAAAAGATTTGGAATGAAATTAGACCTAAAATTTATAACTGTTTTGCTGAAATCAAACAACAGGTGCAACCAACAGTAAAGAAAGATGCGGACAATCTGAAGACAGCCATCAATCAGCGGATTAATGCTTACATTACTCACTACAAATCTGTTGTAGATGGTATGTTGAACGAACAAAAAATGGAATTGCAGCGGTTGACACAGTTGCAAGCGACCATTCAAGCTGACTTAGGGGAGATTGAGCGAAGGCAACTGCAAATAAAAGTCAATTTACGTTGATGTATTAAATCAGTTACATAACTCAATCTCTCTAATCTTGCTGGCTAAACTCTATCTAATAGTCAAAAGGAGACTACTATGAACTCTAACGATCGACAATATCAGTTATTTCAACAAAAACGTAACGCCCTAGCTGTTTTAGTGAAGCAGCAAATAGATGTGTTGCATTCTCTTAATATGACGGAAACAGAAGCAACTATCCGTCAATTAGAAGAGCGGATTTTAACCGATGGTTTTAAAGTGCTTGTAGTGGGTGAGTTCAAACGGGGAAAAAGCACTTTTATTAATGCTTTATTACGCCAAGAAGTGCTACCTGCATACTCAACGCCAACTACTGCAATCATTAATGAAGTTAAATGGGGGAATAAACAGAAAGCGATGCTATATTACAAAAAGGCTGCTTCTGGTTCAACGCGATTGCCCCAGGAAATACCTGTGGATAAAATAGAAGAATATGTTGTGATTAAAAACTCTGATAAAAAAGAAGCAAAAGAAAGTCCCTATGAAAAGGTGGAATTATTCTGGCCTTTAGAACTCTGTCGCAATGGTGTAGAAATTATTGATTCTCCCGGATTGAATGAAAACGAAGTACGCCAGCAAGTTACGGTAGATTACTTGTCAAGAGTCGATGCCGTGCTTTTTGTTCTGTCTTGCGAACAACTCGGCCCGTCAATTTCTGAACAGAAGATGATCGAACTGTTGAGTAATTGCGGTCACGAGGATATCTTTTTTATCTGCAATCGCTTCAATGATATTCGGAAAAAAGAAGAGCAAGAGCGAGTCAGACAACATGGCTTATCTCAGTTTGGAAATCTAACCAAACAAGGAACCCAGGGGATCTTTTTTATCACGGCTGTAGATGCTTTGGAAGGTTATTTAGATCAGGATGTGAACCGAATTAAAAATTCTGGTATAGAACTTGTTGAGCAAGCACTAGCAACATTTTTAGCTAAGGAACGAGGGCGGGTGAAAATTGTCCGATCAGAAAAAGTTTTCCGAATGTCTATTGAGGAGTCACGAAAAATTATTCCTCAGCGAGAATCAATGCTGAGAACTGATTTGCAAACTTTGGAAAAACGCTATACTGATGCTCAGGAGTCACTGCGACTATTGGAGAAGGAGCGTGAAAGCATAGTGAGACGGATATCGAACTTCCGTGAAGATATTAAAGAGCTAGTTAGAGGAAAATCTCGCCAGCTTCTCAATCAAGTCGGTGACAAAATCGATGGCTGGGTGAAGGAATATACGATCCAAGAAGGTGTAAAACTATTCTCAAAAGATATCGTCAACATGGAAAAGGCGGCTAAAAGAGTTGTTGAAGAGGTGACTCAATATCTTTCCAGCAAAGTAGAGAAAGAGTTTACCCAATGGCAACGTCATGAGTTACAGCCCTTTTTAGGAAGTCGATTGGATGATCTATTCAAGGAATTAGAAGACAAAGCAGGCAACTTTTTCTCCGATTTAGATCGAGTGCGTGTTGAGATTTCTGGAACTAAGGTATCAAAACTAGATGTACCGGTAGAAGATACTAAAATTTCTCCGATTAATCGCATTCTTTCTGGGATTGCTGGTTTTGTATTGATGGACTATGGTTCTGCCGCGATAGGAGGGTTATTTGGCTACAAGGAAATGCTCAAAAGTCTGATTCCTCAACTTGCTACCGTTGGCGTAACTTACTTGCTCGTTGGACTCAACCCTTGGATATTAATTCCAGCAATATTTGCTAGTGGTTCACTACAAGCCTTCATTAAGGTTAACGGGATTAACGATAAGGTTAAACAACAAGTAGGTAAAGAATACAAAATTCAATTTCAAGCATCAAACCAGCCCGATGAAGTAGCTAATGCTGTTGCAGCTAAGATTAAAGAAATTGAGGACGGTGTAGATGGAGGACTTGGTAACGAGATTCAAAGTGTTCGGACTCAAGTTAAGTCTATTCTGGCTGAAAAGCAAAAAGGTCAAGCTAATGTTGACCAAAAGATTCGGGAGTTAGCATCACTCACAGATCAATTAAATGCTATTGATGGGCAATTGAATGAATTGATGAGACAAGTTGCTCAGATGTAGCATTTTTCATTTTTCCGAAAGTGCGATCGCGCTTTTTTCCCCAAATAACCCAAAGGGCGATCGCCTTACAATCATGTCAAATATATTCAATCCTCCCGATCATTTCTTCAGGCGCATACACTTCATAAATTAAAATCAAACTACGGATAATCTCGCCCACAGAACGAGAATTAGGAGGACAATAGACAATCCCCGGATAATCTGTGGTATCGCTTGCCATAATTAAAAAATCGTCATCGTGAGTTACTATCACGCGCCGCTGTTCGCGAATAAATTCCAGGTGTGACTCGTCGCTTTTAGTCCGCAATCCTGCATCAACTGTTGTTGTAACATCTATGCCGTAACGACGCAAACCGCGCGCAATATTAGAGTCAATATGTTCGTCTAAATGAAAACGAATTTGCTCACTCACCTCTAATTGCCCTCAATTTTTCTTGTAACGGAGATGGTGGACTATTGCGCTTTAATTCTTCCACAATAGCTCGACTTTCAGCAGTGCGACGATCGATTTCTTCTCTCCGATCGTAATAATAGGTCATTGCTGCATGAACCGAGGCAAGTTGCAAATCATACTTGCCCGCGATTTCTTCTATAGACATCCCCATTTTCAGATACATTTCGGCGATGTGTGCTACAGCAATTCGATGGCCCGCAATGCGTGGCTTACCACCAAGTACCCCAGGCGTAATTTCGATATGTTCTGTGATGACTGATTCCTTAGACATCTTAGTTAAAGGCTCTTAATCAGTAATGTTTAAGCTCTTTAATTTTAGCACAAAAGGTTTTTGCAGTAATTTGAGTATGCCGTCAAGCTTATGCTGATCAAGAGTCATAGCTACCTTCGATCGGCATCTATTCTGGTTTTAACCAGAAATCACTCGTTGTCGAAATTCCTTAACTGCTGCGAGCGAATTCGGATATCGGACATATTCCGCCAACAATTCTATATCTAAATCAGGGAGAATTTCGCTCCGATAGATTTGCTCATAACCGCAGGTTTGGACAAATTGAACTGGAATTTCTTCTCTCAGGTAGTAGAGGCTAAAACGTTCATTTTGCCAAAACCAAACCTCTTTAACATTTAACCTTCTGTAAACTTCCAGTTTATTCAGGCCACCACTGGTAACAACAACCTCAATTGCCAAATCGGGAAATTCTTTGTCTGTACCAATGCAATAAGCTTCATCGGGTTCCGTCCCACCTCTTTTTTCCTCTTGCCGCAGGGTGGTAGAACCAAAGGGAAAATAGTCGATATCTGCTTCTAAAAAGTAAATGACTAAAAGATCTCCAATCCGCGTTTTTCTGTTTTCATGACGACGGGAAGGTGACATAATTTCTAAAGCTCCATCTAAATAAGTGACTCGATATGCCGAACTATCCCCATTTCTGGTGAGTAAAGTTTCATATTGCTCCCAGTTAACGCGATCGGTAATATAGCGACATTCGGAATCTTGGCGTTGGAGTGCTTGTTGGTCAAGTAGAGCATTGAGATCGCTTGTCAACATAGTATTACCTCCTTTAGGTTGTCTTGATTATAATGAGAGTTAATGCGATAAATCTTGTTAAAAAATTTTGCCTTAAAAAAGAAGTATTACCTATTGACTAGGCTAGAATTACTGTGGTATATTTTAGATAATGGGAGTGGTAACTTAAATTTTAAAATTGCCACTATTTCCATTATCTAATTGTACTTCCTTTGCTGCCAGGAGTCAAGCATTTAACCCGAAAAAAAAGGGCGATTCTTTTTAATTCACGCAACTAAAATTAATCGACGCCCATTACCAATTCCCCGTTACCCTCAATAACTTCGCCGATCGCAAAAGCACCAATTCCCTGAGACTCAAACCACTTCACAGCCTGCTCAACTTCCCGGCGATCGACCAACAGCACAAAGCCAATACCCATATTAAAAGTATTGAACATATCGGCAGTCGCCACAGAGCCAGCCTCAGCAATCCAGTCAAAAATTGGCAAACTCGGCCAGCTATTACTGTCAATTTTTACAGATTGATTAGCTCCCAAACAGCGGGGCAAATTTTCCGGCAAACCGCCGCCTGTAATGTGAGCCATACCGTGAATTTCTAAACCGCTCTTAAGGGCTTCGAGGACTGGTTTCACATAAATTGTAGTCGGAGTCAGCAGCACTTCTCCTAAACTTTGACCGCCCAATCTTTCCGGTTGGGAATTCCAATCAAAACCTAGATCGCCGGCAATTTTTCGCACCAAACTAAAACCGTTGCTGTGCACCCCGGAACTAGCCAGCCCCACAGCGATATCTCCCACCCGTACCTGGGAAGCGTCGAGCAATTTGCTCTTTTCGACAATTCCCACGCAAAAACCAGCCAAATCGTACTCACCGGCTTGGTAAAAACCAGGCATTTCTGCGGTTTCCCCTCCGAGCAAAGCACAGCCCGCTTGTTTGCAACCGTCAGCAATTCCTGTCACCACCCCAGCTAATTGTTCGGAATTTAACTTTCCTGTCGCTAAATAATCGAGAAAAAAGAGGGGCTCGGCGCCGGATGTCAGTACGTCGTTGACGCACATCGCCACCAAGTCGATACCTACCGTGTCGTGCCGATCGAGATCGTGGGCCAATTTCAACTTAGTTCCCACGCCGTCAGTGCCCGAAACCATCACCGGCTCTTTTAAACCCTCCGGAACGCTGAAAAACCCGCTAAATCCGCCGAATCCGCCCAAAACTCCCGATCGGTGGGTGCTTTTGACTGTATTTTTGATGCGATCGACAAAAGCTCTGCCCGCCTCAACATCCACACCTGCTGCTCGATAATCCATAAGTCCCCCAAATCCATTTGTAAGTTTTAGTTTATTCCCAAGAGTCAGCCGATTTTGGATTTTGGATTTTGGATTTTGGATTGGGGATTGGGGATTGAGAATTGGGCATTGGGCATTGGGCATTGGGCATTGGGCATTGGGCATTGGGCATTGGGCATTGCGGATTTTGGATTGAGGATTGGGGATTTTGGATTGAGGATTGGGGATTTTGGATTGAGGATTGGGGATTGCCGATTGCGGATTGAGGATTGCCGATTGCGGATTGGGGATTGGGGATTGCCGATTGCGGATTTTAGGCTTCCAGGTAAGCGCCAAGGTTGAACGAGCTCTGGAGCTGGGATCTCGAACAGAAGTATAAAATTTTGCGATCGCAGCAAGTATCCATTTGGGGGCGAACTCAACATTTAATACTTGACAAACAGATTTTTTCAGGCTAATCCTTCGGCAGCCATAAAATACACGAATTTTTTGTAAATTTTTGTAAAAATTTCTGGAATTCTGAAAATGGCTGTAACCACTGCAATTAAAGGACTTTATTAGACAGAGTTCTGAGAAAATTTGAGCAATATTGCTCAAATGTATCGAAACAGCGATCCCCAAGCGCAAAAGTTTGTGGTAGTCTGTTGCAGTTCGTTACCAAAACACAAATTGCAGATCGAGTATTGAGTTGTCAAAGATCGGGGAAGTTTCAGCCAAAATTTTTTTTTCGCTGAAGCATTACAGCAAAAACGCACCCGGATACTTTGCTTTGACTCACGGGGGAATAGCGAAGGGATCGAGAAAAATCCTTGACGCCTGCCGCCAAATGGCCAATCCTCCAATCTCGGTTGGCAATGGCTCTTCACAAAAATGGACGTATGAAGGAAAAATTTGTTGGTGGTTTACTCGCTGTCCTGTTAGTTCCTGTGGTAGGAACGGCCTCTTCTTGTCACGCACAAGCGACAGACGCTCTGAAGCCAGACTCTCAGGGCTCCAAGCAGCAAGTAATTGCCACCCAACCGTCCCCGCAGTTAAACGCAACTCGGGCCGAAGCACAAAAAGTTGGACAGTATCAGTACCAAGCAAGAGCTGACATTGACCAAGACTCGATCGTCAAAATTCAGCCCCACGACTTGGAGGGGCGACAAGCAGTGACAGTCTACGTGCGAAACATTCCAGTCATCACCTTTCTGAACCCAAGCCAGGAAACCAACACCAAAATTGGAGAAACTGGCGATCGCAAAGCCAGTGGTAGCAGTCAGTCAAAAGTAGCCGGCACAAAAGAAAATCCCAAAGCCGGAAACACTGCCAGCAATTCCACCAATCAAGAACCAGATCCAATGTGGCGGGCATCTAGCTTAGCAGCAAGACTCAACCAGCTAAACCGCAACAACATCGATCCCAACAGCATTACCGTTAAGTGGGAAAAAGGCGATCGCTACATAATCCAGGCAAACGGCGAGGATTTGGTAAGCATCAACGCTCAAAACATCCTCCCCGACACCACGAGCAACTTCAGCCGAGATGCTCTGCAAGTAACCAATCGCCTCCGCCGACTCCTGGGCAACGCCCCACCCTTGGAAGCAGTCGCAGGCCAACCCCAACCCGAACCAGAAGCCCCCGTGCTATCTTTGGGCCCACTTCAAGTGCGGCTCAGCGGCTTGGCTTCCTGGTACGGCCCCGGATTTGATGGCAACCTCAGCGCCAGCGGCGAGCGTTTTAACCAAAATGCCTTGACTGCTGCACACCGCCACTTGCCCTTCGGCACTCTAGTCATGGTGCGAAATCTTGACAACGGCCGCTCCGTCGTCGTTCGGATTAACGATCGCGGCCCCTACGTGGGCGATCGGCTGATTGACTTGTCGGCCGGCGCAGCCAACGTGCTCGGAATGATGAGCAGCGGCGTTGCGAGAGTGGAAATCCAAGTAATCGAACCGAAAAAGTAAACAACAGTTGACAGTTGACAGTTGACAGTTGACAGTTGACAGTTGACAGTTGACAGTTGACAGTTGACAGCTTGAGGGCGACCTCTACCTAGAAGTCCGAGGATTGGAGTAATAGACCTCTTGCAAAAATCGGAAAACACCCTGAAATCATCTGCGTTTATCTGTGTTTATCTGTCTGACATCTGCGGTTGAAGGATCGCTCAAAGACCCCTACAAGGGTTGCGGCTTTAAACCAATTCTTTCTGGTAAGGCAGAATACAAAAGTTATCCGAACTGTAGAAAGCAGAAACTAGAATAAAACTTGTCCGGGCTTGAAGTATCTGACATCTTGCACTCGTCGCCATAGTCTCGCGCCCCACCATAGTTTATTTGTTGTGGAACTCGCACGCGAGGCAAGTTGCTAACATTGGTGCCAGATGTCCGATCGAACAAATTCAGACAAATAAATTCTGCATTCTGCCGAATGCCTTGAGGAGATTGTATCGGTGCAACTGTTTACTAGCATTGCAGCACTTCGCTGCTACTTAAATTCACAAAAGTCTGCTGCACCTCACGTGACAGTCGGTTTGGTGCCGACGATGGGAGCTTTGCACGCCGGACATCTCAGCTTGATCCAGCGGGCAAGACAAGACAATGCGATCGTCCTAGTCAGCATTTTTGTCAACCCGCTGCAATTTGGCCCGACAGAAGATTTTCAAGATTATCCCCGAAATTTGGATCGAGACCGGCTGCTGTGCGAACAAGCTGGCGTTGATGCCATTTTTGCTCCCCCAGCAACAGAAATGTTTGGGAACCCAGGGGGCGATCGCACAGCAACCGACAAAACCGCCCAAACACAAAATCAACTTTCATCCTTAACTCAAGTAGTGCCGCCACCCGCGATGACATCGGTGTTGTGCGGCAAGTCTCGGCCCGGTCATTTTCAGGGCGTCGCGACAATTGTGACCAAACTTTTGAGTTTGGTGCAGCCGACAAAAGCTTATTTTGGTCAGAAAGACGCCCAGCAGCTAGCAATTATCCGCAAGCTGGCTGTGGATTTTAACTTGCCTGTAGAGATTGTTGCTTGCCCGATCGTCCGCGAAGAGTCTGGACTAGCAATGAGTTCTCGAAATCAGTATTTAACAACAGAGCAAAAACAGCAAGCCTGCGCCCTCTACCGCGCGCTGGAACAAGCCTCAAAAACTTTTGCTTCAGGCGACCGCACCTGGGCCGCAGCACTCGCTGCCGCGCGCGCCGAAGTCGCTGGAGAACCCGAAGTTAAGCTCGAATACGCCGAACTCGTCGATCCCGACACTCTGATGCCGTTGGAGGTGGTGGAAACAGCGGGACTTTTAGCCGTAGCAGCCAGAGTTGGCTCTACTCGCTTGATTGATAATATAATTCTCAGGAATCGCAGGCCAATTGTGGCGATCGACGGCCCGGCGGGCGCTGGCAAATCTACCGTAACTCGCCAAGCAGCAAAAGCTTTGGGCTTGTTTTATCTCGATACTGGCGCGATGTACCGGGCGCTGACTTGGCTGGCTTTGAAAACAAACACGCCGATGTCCGACGAATGTGCGATCGCCGAATTAATTAGTTACAGCTATTTGGAATACAATCTCGATCCCGCATCTTTCATGCTGAAGATTAACGGCGAAGACATAACCGAGGCAATTCGCAGTTTGGAAGTGACATCTCGCGTCTCGGAAATGGCGGCAATTCCCGCTGTGCGCCAGTTTCTAGTAGATGAACAGCGGCGCTGCGGTACAAAAGGTGGGATTGTGGCAGAAGGCCGCGATATAGGAACTAATGTTTTTCCCGATGCGGAATTGAAGATTTATTTGACGGCTTCGGTACAAGAGCGATCGCGCCGGCGGATGTTAGAACTTAAAGACGCCGATCGGGCTAATATTAGTTTGGCCCAGTTAGAACAAGACATCGCTCTGCGGGACTCCAAGGACAGCACTCGCCTGATAGCACCTTTACGGAAAGCTGCTGATGCTGTGGAAATTCAAACAGATAATCTGACTGTTGACGAAGTTATCGATCGGATTGTCGGCTTGTATCAAGAAAGAATCGGCCCTAAAAGTTAATTTGAAGACGCTGGGGCGGGCGATCGGCCCGTAGTGTCAGTTAGCGGCCCGGCTTTTTGGGTCTGAGCCCCTAACTATATAGAATAGAACGTGCAATTAACGGGATTTAACTACCTTCCGGAAGATTGCCACTATTCCCCGTTTTGATCGGTTAGGGGAACTCTGGGTGAAAATTCTTAAACTTGTTAATCCTGCCGGACTTCCCCGCGATCGGTCATTTGCAGTAACATTTCTATGGACAATCGCATTTAATACGATCGTCCTGAGTGGATTAACTTGATATCAAAATAAAATCTAGAATTAATTTTCCAAGGTGTGAAGGAGATAATGACGTGACAAATATGAAACGGCTTTTGAGGCGGCAAAAAAAATTAATCGTTGCTTTTCTGGCCGCCGCAGGCAGTTTTTTGCTGGGTGTGACGTTACCAATGAACTTGCGGGCCAATCAACCAGCGCCACCGATGCAGCCACAAGTCTTGGCAGTATCCTCGCCAGAACCAAAATTGATATCTAATGTTAGTGGGATCGCAGGAGCGATCGCCCATCGAGTAGAAGTTTCCCAAAAAGCTCTAGCTCAACAGCAGGAAACTCGTTTTCAATCATCCCTACCATCCCAGTTTAAAGGTACCATGCTGCGTCAGGCAAAACTGGACCAGCAGCACAAGGCGATCGCCCTAACATTTGACGACGGGCCCTGGCCGACAACTACGAGACAAATCCTAGAGATTCTCAAGAAAAACAATATTAAGGCTACATTTTTTTGGGTAGGAAGATACCTGCAAACATATCCCGAACTTGGCAAACAAGTTGCGTCAGCCGGTCACGCGATCGGCAACCACACTTGGAACCACCAATACATTAAATATAACGAAGACGGTGCGGCTCGCGAGATCGATCGCACGTCATCATTAATTGAGGAAGTGACCGGGGTAAAAACATCACTGTTTCGGCCACCAGGAGGCATTTTAAACAATGGATTGGCAGCTTACGCACAGAAGAAAAATTATGCAGTTATCATGTGGTCTGCTGATTCTTTAGATTGGCGGACTGCGACGCAATCGTTGATGGACAACGTGATGCGGCAGGCAAATTCCGGCGGCATTGTGTTGATGCACGACGGCGGTGGCAATCGATCGAGAACTGTACAAGCTTTGCCGGATATTATTGCTAAACTGAGAAAAGAAGGGTACAAATTTGTAACAGTTCCAGAGTTATTGCAGATGCAAGAACAAGCTTTGAAAAAGCAGGAGACAGCACAAAAATAAAAAATGGGGAAAGTGGCAATTTACACCATTTCCCAGGTTTTTGTAAGTCATATCAATTCCGGCTGCGCCGGAATGATATAGAGGACACTCAAGATGCCGTTTCCCTACCGCGATCAATTGTAGGGACTAAGGCACTCGCGGTATCCTCCGTTTATATGATTCCGATGAAGAGCGGATTTGATATCATTCGATCTATTTTTTAGAGCAATAGCTGAATGAATAACGAAGAAGTAGCAACCACGCCCGGTTCCACCGGATGTTCTTTTGCTAAAATCATTGCTTTAATTGCCTTCTTCCTCTGCACAAATCGATCGACAATCGCTATGCTGTGGTAATAGAGCATCAGTCCGATCGCTAGGTCGATCGCGTACCAGTCATGACCCAAAGTCTCAGTGAAACAGGCTTGCCTCCCGCATTCCCAGATCACACGCAACTCCCCGAATCTGACGGTACATTTTGTCATAATTTTCAAGCGCATCCCCAGAGCATTTTGCTCACCGACTCCCTAGAAATCACACTGCAAAGGCTTCACCCCGACGGACAATATGCGATCGGGCAAGATTGTGGCATCTACTGGCGCGAAACCGACCCACCAGAAAAGGGTGCCGAAGCGCCTGACTGGTTCTACGTCCCCAACGTTGGGCCCCTCGTGGACGGCGAAATTCGTCGCTCTTACGTGATTTGGCGCGAGTATATGGTGCCAATAATTGCGATCGAGTTTGCCAGTGGGAATGGTTCCGAAGAACGAGACAACACGCCTTTATCTCGTTTACCAGAAGGTACTAATCAGAAACCAGGGAAGTTTTGGGTATACGAACAGATTATCCGCATTCCCTACTACGCCATTTATGTAATTAAAACCAGCCAACTGGAAGTCTACAACTGGGTGAATGGTTGCTATTGCCGATTGGAACCGAACGATCGCGGACATTACCCGATCGACCGTATGGGCATAGAATTAGGCCTATGGGAAGGCAGCTATCAAAATCAGACACAGCGGTGGTTGCGCTGGTGGGATAACCAGGGAAATTTGTTGCTAACCGGAAGCGAGCAAGCTCGACTCGAACGCCTCCATACCGAACAGGAACGCCAGCGGGCGGAAGCTGAGAGTCAGCGGGCGGAAGCCCAGAGTCAACGGGCGGAAGCCCAGAGTCAACGGGCCGATCGCGCGGAGCAAACACAACGAGATGCTATCCCCCAACTGTTGGGAATGGGTTTGAGTCTCGAACAAGTTGCCCAGGCGCTTTCTGTGTCGGTGGAGGAGGTGCAGCGTTTGAGATAAAGCTCTGCTTCTTTGTCCCTACTATTAGACCTCTGGCATAATTATTGTGGAACAGGCATCCTGCCTGTTAGGGACTATCTTTTTGCCAGAAATCTATTGCAACAACTTCTCCATAAATACAAGGCATGGACTATCGTTGTATCTCTCAATTGGATAAAAGCCAAGCTTCCTATAAAGTTTGAGTGCCTCTGGTTGTCGCTCTTCGTTTGCTAAGTCAAGCCTAATCTTCCGATAACCTGCCGCGAGTGCGAAATCAAAGAGTATTTGAGCCATTTTCCAGCCTAACCCTTGTCCTCGATACTCTTTGAGAAACCACATCCGCTTAAGTTCGCAGATTTCATCATCAAGTTTTCGGATGCCTCCAGTGCCTACAACCTGCTCACCATCAACTAATACCAAAAAAGTGCCGTTATTGTCGAAATAGTGCGATCGTACATTCTCAATATCAGACATTGAATCATAGCGACTCAACTCATCCTTGGTTAATACGCCCTGCCAAATTTCTAGACATACCGCAATGACTACTTGCTTGGCTTGTTCAATTTGATGTTGCTGGATTAGTTTAATCTCAACCACTTGCTTTGCTGTAAATCTTCACTACAGAACCCAACCTAACATCAAGCTTAACTTAGATTTTCCTCCCAGCCACACCTTAATTGTAGTCTTAATTACCAATTTAGACTGGAATTTAACGGCAAACTATCCAACTGAGAATCAACCCAATTAGCCGCCGCAACTCCCGATCGCAAAGCAGCTTCAATTTGACCTTCCCCGCACAAATCCCCCGCACAAACCAACGGCAAAGTTTCTTCCGCCACCAAACAAGAAACAGGTAAAGGATTCCGACAAAAAGCATAGCGCCAGCGGTGAACCTGCAACCATTCCGGCTGCTTGAGCCAAGGCATTAAATGTTCAGAAGCGCGATCGAGCAATTGCTGACCGATTGTTGGCAAATCGGTAGATTCTAGATGGCGATCGGCAAAATTGGCGCTGCTGTGAACCACAAACACAGGCTGCTGGGACTCGCTGCGCTTGCTGCTGTCGAGCCCAATCCAACTTAAATCAGAATCATCGGGAAAAGAAACCGATTTCCACTGCGGATTTAGATTGCTCAAATCAGAATTTCGTTCCGCAGAATAGCCAGCCATAACTGTAATGCAAGCGTCGTATTCTACAGAGCGCAATTTGTCAATAAAATCAGAGGAAAAACCAAGTTCTGTATCCAAAAACATTAAAGCTTGAGGAGCAGGAATTGCCACCACCACAGCCTTAGCAATCAATTCTTGAGGTAGATCTAAATTGTCGTCGGTAACTTCCAGAGAAAGATGCCACATTTCACTCTCAGTACGAGAAATCGCTTTGACTCGGCGGCCGTACCAAATGTCTAAACCCTCTGCGATATACTTACCGACAGCATTCATCCCAGCAGGTGCCACATAACAAGAACTGGGAATCGAAGATATTTCTCCTTCTCGAAATTCTCCCACGCTATCCGTCCAAAGTTTCAGGATCTGGCGATCGACCAAAACATCAATTAACGCCTGCACCGCATCCCCCTGCGGCTCCAAATAGCGGGCCCCGTGATCGGCCCTCGTGCCATGTACGCGGCGAGTAGCGACTCGTCCGCCGGGGCCGCGAGATTTCTCAACAACCGCCACAGAATAGCCAGCCAGACGCAACTGTCGAGCACAAATCAGCCCCGCCATCCCCGCACCGATCGCCACAACATCGAACATAGTTAAACTGTCAGGTATTTTTGATTTACCAATCAGCATAAAGGCTGCGGGGCAAAAGATGCTCTGCACCACGAACATAAAAGGCCAAAGCCGTAGCGGGGCGTAAGCCATCGCCCTCCGCCAGGTAGTAAAATAATCGACAGGTAAGATTAGTTAAAAAAATGTAGCGATCGGCAAGTTCCAAAAGCGCGCTACTCAGCGACAATCTAAAATCTAAAATCTAAAATCTAAAATAGTATGACGGGAGGGCAAAATCTTGGACGAACTCAGAGCAGCACTAGAATTGACAACAGAAGAAGAATTGCAGCAACTAACCGAACTTCTGTTCAGTCGCAAGTTTAACCCTTTAGATTACGTGCAAACCCCCGCACCCCTAGACGTACAAAGCCGCGATCGCGAAGCATGGCTAGACGCCGTAGAACAAAGGTTTCGGTATCTTGCCGCCGACGGGTTGACGGTACTGAGAGGGCGAACCGAACAAGTAACCTACAGACAAGCACTAATTCAAGTTTGCCGCTATCTCAAAATCCCTTATCCCAAACAGTTGTCAACCACCGACTTAGAGGCAGAAGTATTTCTGCATTTAATGGGCCGCACCTGGAAGCGTTTACCGAAAGACGAACAGCAAGCCCTGACAGTCCGCGTACAGCGAGCAATTGTCGATGCTAAACTTTCTGAACCGTTGCCAATTTCTGCTGAAAAAGACCCGCTCGGTTTGCTGTTCAAAGGTGGCAGCGCTTTAGCCGTTAGTTCAATTTTAAAACCCATGTTGCTGAAATTGATGGCCAATCAATTTGCGCTGCACTTTGCTACCTATCAAATGGCCACACAAGTAGCGATCGCAGGGACTGCAACCGCAGCAACCCAGTTTCAAAATTATGTCGCAATTCAGACGGCGCGGCGGGGGATGGCCGTGACTGCGGCTCGTTACGGTGCGACACGGAGCGTGTTTTCATTGCTCGGCCCGGTGATGTGGACTTGGTTTTTAGCAGATTTGGGTTGGCGATCGATTTCTACGAACTACGGGCGCATTATCCCGACCATTTTTGCCTTGGCTCAAATTCGCTTAACGCGATCGGAATGCGTTTGGGAACTAGCATAGCGATTTTGGATTTTGGATTTTGGAGTGAAGAATTGAAGAATTGGGAGTTTGGGTGAATATCAAAAAAACGTGGAAATTAGCTGTAAAACAGACAGCAAAAAATCTCAATTCTTACCTGCAAAAACATCCCGATCGCCGCCTGCAAATCCCTTGGAATTTCGCTCAAATCGGGATGCTAATTTTTCCGACAATTCCAATCTTGGGAGCTTTAGGAATATTCCTGGGATTGGCCGGCACTTGTCAGCAAAAGTTCCGGCAAATCTGCCGCAGCCCGCTGAATCGAGGATTCGCAATTTTGAGTGTGCTGCTAGTCATCACAACGATTTTTGCCAACAACCGTATCGAGGCTGTTTTAGGCTTGTGCAATTTTTGGCCATTCTTTATATTGTTTGCTGCTTTTAGCAGTTTAATTCAAACTCCAGCTCAGTTACGACAATTGTCTTGGATAATAGCAATTAGTGCAATTCCCGTCATAATTTTAGGTTTGGGACAGCAATTTTTAGGTTGGAGCGGCATCGATCAATTGCAGCCTATTTTTGGCTGGGTACTCGAACCGAAAGGCAATCCCCCCGGCCGCATGGCTTCTGTATTTATGTACGCTAATATTTTAGCCGGCTATTTAACAATCGCTTTTATTTTAACACTCGGATTGTGGATGGAAGAACGAGGAAGGAAGAAGGAAGAAGGAAGAGGGAAGAAGGGAGAGGGGGAAAGGGGGAGAGGGGGAGAGGGGGAGACGGGGAGAGGGGGAGAATTGCCCAATTACCAATTACCAATGCCCAATGCCCAATCCCCAATGCCCAATGCCCAATGCCCAATGCCCAATGCCCAATGCCCAATGCCCAATACCCAATTCATATTTTTAAGTTTTGCAGTAGTAGGAAATGCTGTTGCTTTGATTTTTACTAATTCTCGGAATGCTTGGGGATTGGCAGTTTTGGCAGTTTTGGCTTTTGCATTTTATGCGGGTTATAAAAAAATATTAGCTGCGGTTTTTAGTGCAGTGGGTGCAGTGTTTTTGTCGGCGTTTGGCCCGGAACCTTTACGGCAATATTTGCGAATAATTATCCCGGCTTTTTTCTGGGCGAGACTTACGGATGAAATGTTTCCAAATCGCCCGACTGCTACTTTGAGAACTACTCAATGGGAATTTGCTTGGTCGATGGCTCAGCAGCGTCCTTGGACTGGTTGGGGATTGCGAAATTTTACGCCTCTCTATCAAGATAGAATGCACGAATGGCTGGGTCATCCTCACAGTTTGATGCTGATGTTGGCTGCGGAAACGGGATTCCCAACAACGCTTTTGTTATTTGGTTTAGTTGGTTGGGTTTTGGCTAAAGGTGTTTTATTGCTGGCGAATTGGCAGATTTTTCCTGCGAATATCAAACAGGAGCAAATAGCAACTCTGGAAGTACCGGAAAATCCTTTAGCTCTCAATCAAAATTCAATATCTACTAGCACAAATCAGGTGGTTTGTCAAGATGTCGAAAATGCCGATCGCCTAATTTTCTTCAGTTATTTATTAGCCTTCGCCGCCTGTACGCTGTTTAACACTGTAGATGTAACTCTGTTTGATTTGCGGGTTAATACGATAAGTTGGGTGTTGTTGGCGGCGATTTGCGGAATCGGGAATAGGGAATCGGGAATAGGGAATAGGGAATCGGGCATCGGGAATCGGGCATCGGGCATCGGGAATCGGGCATCGGGTAATTGACAACAGTCAACAGTCAACAGTCAACTGTCAACTGTCAACAATTATTCCACCGTCACCGACTTCGCCAAATTGCGTGGCTGATCCACATCCAAACCTCGGCGCGCGGCAATGTGATAAGCCAACAATTGCAGCGGAATCACTGTCACAATCGGCGACAACAATTCATCCACCAAAGGCACCGGCAAAACGTGGTCAAAAATATCAGCTTCCGCCGCGCCATGCTTCGGCGTAACGCCAATTAAACGGGCGTCGCGGGCTTTGGCTTCCTGGGCGTTGGAAAGGACTTTTTCGTAGACGCTTCCGGGCATCGCGATCGCCACTACAGGCACTTTAGCATCCAAAAGGGCGATCGGGCCGTGTTTCATCTCTCCCGCCGGATATCCTTCGGCATGAATGTAACTAATTTCCTTAAGTTTCAGCGCCCCTTCCAAAGCAATCGGAAAGTTAATTCCCCGCCCCAAAAAGATAAAATCTTGGGTTTCTGTAAACTGGTGCGACAATTCCTCGACATACTGTTCTTGAATCTCCAAAAACTTCTCGATTTGGGCTGGTAACTGGCGCAAACCCGCAAGAATTTCTGCCAATCTCTCGGTGCTGATGGTTTGCCGCTGGTGCGCCAAATCCAAAGCTAAGAAATAGAAAGCCATCAACTGAGTGACAAAAGTTTTAGTTGCCGCCACCCCGATTTCTATACCAGCGTGGGTGTTGATGATGTGTGGCATCATGTGGGCGATCGAGCTTTCAGTCCTGTTAGTAATGCCCAACATTCGCGATCGAAATTTATCGGTAAAAGCCGCGCGACGCTGCTGTTCCATCCCCAAAGCAGCCAGCGTATCCGCCGTTTCTCCCGACTGAGTTACCCCAATAATTAAAGTATTTGCTGTCAGCGGTGCGGGCGCGTAACGGTACTCAGAAGCGTACTGCACAGCCGTGGGAATATTAGCTAACTGTTCCAACAAATATTTGCCAATTAGCGAGGCGTGCCAGCTCGTTCCGCAGGCGAGAATGGAAATTTGCTCGACATCGGCGCAAAGTTCTGGTGGCAAGTTGAGATTGATGGGAGAGCCTGGATTTCCGGGCTGCCAATCGCTGTCTAAATAAGTCTCCAAACAAGCTCGAACGACTGCCGGCTGTTCGTAAATTTCCTTGTGCATGAAGTGCTTGAAGCCCTGTTTCTCGACTGAAACTGGGTTCCAGCCGAGGATGCGCGGAGTTTTTTTCAGCCTTTGTCCTGCAAAGCTATAAACTTCTACTCCCATCGGAGTTAGTCTTGCTAATTCGCCATTTTCGAGGGACAAAACAGCGCGGGTGTGAGATATTAACGCTGGCGTGTCGGAAGCACAGAAAAATTCACCTGCACCAAAGCCAATCACCAAAGGAGCTTGCTGTCTGGCGACAATTATTTCGTCTGGAAAATCTGCACAAATTGTGGCGATCGCAAAAGCTCCTTCTAGCCGATTCACCGCCTTTGAAACCACATCCAAAAACGACAACTCAGTAATTTCCTCTGCTGTTGGATCTTGTCCTTCTTCCTTCTTCCTTCTTCCTTCTTCCTTCTTCCTTCTTCCTTCTTGGAAAATTTCAGCTATTAAATGAGGGATAACTTCTGTATCCGTATCCGAGACAAATTTATGTCCCTTGGCTTTCAATTCTTCGCGCAACTCGCGATAATTTTCGACAATTCCATTTTGAACTACGGCAATTCGCCCGCTATTATCTAGGTGAGGGTGAGCGTTATATTCCTCTGGTTTGCCGTGAGTTGCCCAGCGGGTATGTCCGATACCGATGGGAGCGGGAGAGTCTATCTCTGCTAGCTTTTCCCGGAGGTTGTGCAATTTGCCTTTTGCTCGGATGCAGGTAATTTTTCCTTCGGAGATGGTAGCGAGGCCTGATGAATCGTAACCCCGGTATTCCAGTTTCTCCAATCCTGATAGCAAAATCTCGCTTGCTGCTTGCGTGCCGATATAACCAACGATTCCGCACATTTAAGGTACTACTCCTGCTTAGCGATCGCGATAAAACCCAATTTTTATCATTTTTACACCAGTTGCAAAAAAGAATGCAACTGTAGGGAAGATCCCAACCATGATACTCAGTCGATTTTAGATTGTAGATTTTAGATTTGACTTGCAACTTTGAATTTGGAAGCTGGAACTAGGATCTAACTGAGATCTTGCACGCCTTGTCAATAAGAGGATTTTTCGTGGGGTCGGGCGGGTTTATAGAACCTGTTTGCTACCTTTAAGGCTACTGGCGAACCCGCCCCTACGGCTAATTGAGAATGGTGCAAGATCTCAGATCTAATATTTTGCTTTTGATCCTGACACTCGCGTCGGGGGCTTGTGTCCGTTTGTTGCCGATCGTCGAAAATCCCAAATCCCAAATCCCAAATTGTATTACCTTCTTCCTGTCGCAGAATGCAGATTCCGCGACAAAAAGAGAGGGGGCAATTTAATCGCCCCCTCTCCTGTGCCCGTAACTCGATCGACAGTTCGATCGATATTTAGTAAGCTAGACCCATACTGCGAGTGGTTTCTGCTCCCAGGTAAACCCGGATGCTCAGAAAATCGGTAGGACAAGCTGTTTCGCAACGTTTGCAACCGACACAGTCTTCTGTGCGGGGAGACGAGGCAATCTGAGCCGCTTTGCAGCCATCCCAGGGTACCATCTCCAAAACGTCAGTCGGACAAGCGCGGACGCATTGAGTGCAGCCGATGCAGGTATCGTAGATTTTGACTGAATGAGACATTGAATAAAGGCTCCCAACGAGTCACTAAAAATTTGCGGGCTCTGCGAGTTAAAAGATTTGACGGCGAGGTACCACCGCTTATGCCTGCACAGAGAATTAAAGGTTAGTCTACCGCAGTGCTTGGAAGCACTTCGCGAAAAAGCGACAAAACTTCACAGTCGATCGTAGGTTCGTAGTCAGGACTTTAGTCCTATCCGAGTTAGAAAGGACTGAAGTCCTGACTACGAACTTTAGAAAAACTAAAAGCCTAATTTTTCTAACACGGGCTTAGTTGAAACAATATGCCGATCGAGTCCTAGTTTTTTTGGCTCAACACCCAAAGCCAAAGCCACCAATTGCGGTAAATGCAATACGGGCAAACCCAACTTACGCCCAATTACTTTTTCGACTTCCGGCTGACGCGAATCCAAATTCAAGTGACAAAGCGGACAAGGAGTTACCATACAATCAGCACCGTTGTCAAGAGCATCTACAATATGTTTGCCGGCCATCTGAAAAGATTGGTTTGTGGCATAACTCGCCAGCGGCCAACCGCAGCATTGCGTCCGTCCTCGATAGTAAACCGGAGTTGCCCCGATCGCCCGAAACACATTTTCCATGGATTCCGGTTGGTGCGGGTCGTCGTAAACCAAGTTATCCTGAGCTCGCAGCAGGTAGCACCCGTAAAAAGACGCGCACTTCAAACCCGAAAGCTTGCGGGTGACTCGCTTCTGCACTTCCTCCAGACCGTAATCTGCGACTATTGCCCACAGCAGATGTTTCACTTCCGTACTGCCTTGATAAGGCGAACAGCCTTGTTTTTCGAGTAAACCGTTTACTTTTTCGAGGTAAGGTCGATCGGTCTTTTGGGATTCCTTGAGGCGATCGTCCACATGACCGATTACCCCTTGACAAGTGCTGCAATGCGTGAGTAAAGGCAGATTAAGTTGTTCAGCCAAAGCAATATTGCGGGCGTTAACAGTATCTTCCAACAACTGTGAATCTTCCTTAAAAGTGCCAGAACCGCAGCAGGAAGCTTTTTTGAGTTCCACCAGTTCAATCCCCAAAGCTTGAGTCAGCGCTTGGGTAGAAAGGTAAAGTTCGCGGGCGGCCCCTTGGGCGACACAACCGGGAAAGTAAGCATATTTGAGATTTGGGGATAGCATAATTGTTTCTGCTGGGGACATAAGGCAAGGGACAAGACAGGAGGGCGATCCTCTTCGAGGGCTGCGCTAACGAAGTTGGGATGCTTCCTCTCCATATCCTTACCCAGTTTTAAACGATTATGAGTCAATCGTTGAGGCGGGTAGCTATTAACCAACACGATCTAGCCCAGAGTATGTTGGTCAACTTTAGTCTCCTTCCCTGCAATCACCTCAACCGTGCGGAATCCCAACACCGCCAATAGATTTTTCTCAGGGAGTTTGATGGGAGTAGGTTGCTCGCCATTACCAGGGGCGGGTAGAGGAAAAGCCGTCGCCGCAGCGGTGTGGAAGCGAATATTGCCTTCGGTATGCTCAATTACTTGATGGATGTGACCCGTCAATACTGTGACCGACGCAAAGCGAGATAGCAGCGAAAGCAACTTGGCAGAATCAGCAGTTGCCCATCCCCATTTAGGATAAAGGTCATATAGGGGAAGATGGCTGAAAACAACGAGAGGCGTATCCTGTTTCTGTGCTGCCAAATCTTTCGCCAGCAAGTCCAGTTGCGCCTGACCTAGTTTACCTGTTCCAGTCTCCCCAAATTCCAGCACATTGGTCAAAGAGACAAAGTGTATTCCCGCCTGATCCCAAACCTGTAAACCTTCCCTGACATCCTTTCGGGGAAAGGCTTCCTCGTAGGCTTTGCCCCGATCGCCGATCGTATCGTGTTCTCCTGGTAGAGTAAACAACGGGACTTTTAATTGAGAAAGCAGTTGTTTCGCGCGATCGAATTCTTCTGGTTTAGATAAATGGGAAATATCACCCGTGTGCATCACAAATGCTGGCGGAGTGGGTAAAGCATTAATCGCATCGATCGTTTTCTGAAGCGTGTCGGTAACATGGTCATTTGCCGGTTTGTTGAAACCGATGTGCGTATCGCTAATTTGAACGAAGGAAAACGGTGCAGCCGTGGATGATTTTTGAGCATTTGATTCTCCTACCTGACAAGCAGTCAATAAGCCATTAGAATTGACTGCCCACACGATTCCTAATCCTGTCCAGCTAACGTGTTCGATAAATTTTCTGCGTTGCATGAGTGTTCCTCTGGTTAGTTTTCGATCGGTTTTTCTAAGGTGTGACTGTCAGCGTTCCTTTCATAAAAGGGTGAACTGCACAAATGTAGGGATAGGTTCCTGGTTTTGTGGCGGTGTAGTTCCAGGTTTGATCGGTATCCAGTCCTTTAGAGTTGAAAGCACCATCCATAGATGTTGCTGTGTGGGGATCTTCATCAAGATTGATAAATTGAACAGTTTTACCAACTGCGATCGTCAAATTCGCTGGCTCAAATTTGAAATTACTAATTTTGACCGTGACATCGGCAATTTGTTGGCTAGCCGGGGATTTTGCCGGAGTCTGACTGGGAGTTGCTTTGGGTTGATCTTTCATCACCATTGGTTGATTCGTTGCCTGATGGTTCGGACTACAGGATGACAACGACAACATAATAACCAGGAATCCACTGGCAATTGCCATGAAAAAATAAGCAATATATTTCACGATCGATCTCCTATCTGCCTCGGTTGATGGCGTTTGGTAAATAATCCGGTCATACTGATTCCAGTAGCCACTAAGCAAATCAAACCCAACCCATTCAAAATTGGCATGATTGCATCAAGTTTGAAGATTTGAAATGTATGAACAGAGATTAAAAAAGCAGCGAGTCTTGCTTGATGTAGCCATGTATCCGCGATCGCAATGCTAATGCCAGTTAGAGCAGTGAAAAGTAGTGGCAAACAAAAGAATGTGGCAATCATCCGATGGTACTTGCGAAAATCTTTTTTCATCATTTTAGTTTCGTGTAATGGTATGGAAACGCCTTATAATTTGAGTAGGAGAGGCAAATTCCTTGAGAGCATTCCGTATTTGCAAATATATCGGTAGGGGCGAAGCACCTGACGGCCGTAAATCTCTGGTTTTTACCAATAAATTGTCTGTCGGTATGCTTCGCCCTTACACTTAAATTTGGGATGTTCCATTATTTTGTCTGCTGGCAGTCTATTTGCAAAATTGGGATGATCCTTCTTCCTTCTTCCTGCTTCCTGCGGTTATAAATCCGGCGGCTTGTCACCAAATTGCTTGCGGTCAAAAAGAAGAAGGACTTTGTTAATTGCCATACTGGCAACGATTTAAACCCTCAGAATACTCAAACAAACTCACCTTACCTGATGATGGGAACAGATAGCGACAGTATTCTGGGCTAATATCCTTAACGTTGATTTCGTTATCTTTTTGAGTCTTTGTCGAGGCTTGAGACTGCTGCATTTGCGGAGAGATGGCTTGAGGGGTTTCTGGTTGAGATTGCTGCGTCTCTGGAGAGATGTCTTGAGGGTTTTCTGGTTGAGAAGCTTCTACTTGAACGCTATTCTTTTGGTTGAGAGCGTCAAAGCGATGATTGGCAAAAGCTGTGCTTTGTAATCCTGCGACTGTAGAGATAGTTAATAAAGTCGCAAACGTGATTTTGTGGAAGTTCATAGTTTTTCAGGGATTTAGTTGCAAACGCTCCCTGGGAAGAATGCTAACCAGGCTATTTGCTTGTCTGTACTATGAAGACGACTGCGGATCAATTTTGGATTTGAATTCTGTAAAATTTCTTACTAAACTGCTGTGCGCGGTTTGTTCGGCTTGAGACATTAGCTAATGTCAACGGATCGGATCGAAATCACCACTTCGACAAAAAATCGATGCTAGACTCATCCAATTAGCTCGATCAATCGTTTTATAAATGACAGGAAGTTTGCTCTATGCTCAAAAAAAGTTGTTACATCAGGGTTGGCACTCATACTGCAAGAGGCATCGGGCATTTTTGCAGAGAAATTAACCTCGGTCTACTTACCTGAATCTATGCCGTCGAGTTCTCCCGATCGCAATTTCTCAGAGCCTTTAACTCCCAGTGATGCCACACTATTGGATAGCCTGAAGGCAAAGCAACCAGAGGCATTAGGGTGTCTCTACGATCGCTATGGCAGCGTGGTGTATGGAGTAGCGCTAAAAGTGTTACAAAGCCAGCAGGAAGCCGAAGACTTGACACAGGAAATTTTTCTGTCGCTGTGGCAGCGTCCGATCGATCCTGCTAAACACGGTCATTTGGTGCGCTATCTAATTGCCATGACTCGATCGCGGGCGATCGACAAATTGCGATCGCGCAGTCGTATCCTTAATTTGGTGCAACGTTGGGGGCAGAACGTCACCGCTGCAACCCCCGCGCCTACTCCGTTTGAGGAGGCTGTTTTCAATGAGCGATCGCAGCAAGTGCGACAGGCATTGACCCAGCTTTCAGAACAGCAACGGCAGGCGATCGAACTAGCCTATGATGCTGGACTCAGCCAATCAGAAATTGCCCAACAACTGGATAAACCCCTGGGAACCGTGAAAAGCTGGACTCGCCAGGGACTCGTCAAACTGAAGCAACTTTTACAGGATTCAATTGACTTATGACCAATAATTTCTTGATAGTGCAAGCCCCCGGATTTATCCGTGGAATCAATCGAAAATCCTTGCATCCTCAAGCCCCCGAATTTATCCCTGGGGTAAATCCAAAATCCAAAATCTAAAATCTAAAATCTAAAATCGAATGACTGAATCTCTGACTCCCGAAGCAATCGAAATCTTGGCAGCAGGCTATGTCATCGGCGATCTCGATCGCGCCGAAGTAGAGGTATTCGAGCAAATGTTGGCAGAAAATCCAGCATTAGTGGCAGAAGTGAAGCAGCTTCAGGCAACCTTAGACCAAGTTGTTTACAGCTTAAACAGCGTTGAACCGCCTCCTCATCTCCAATCTGTCATCCTGGCTGCCGCTACCACGACTTTCCAACCCTCCCAACAAAAACAGTCTCGACTCCCCTGGCGCACCGTCATGGGTGGTGTCGCGGCACTTCTGATTCTGTATTTAGGAGTAGATAACTATCGCTTGCGACAGGATTTCCGCATGGCTCAAGATATCAATACCCTACTGCAACAGTCCCAGACGCAACTTTTCTCTCTCAAGGCTGTGAATGCGTCGGATACTGCTGCGGGTAGCTTTGTGGTGAATCTAGGAAAACGGCAGGGGATTCTAGCCGTGCAAAATCTGGTGACTCCACCCAAAGGTAAAGTCTATCGACTTTGGGCGATCGCGGATGGCGAAAAAATTCCCTGTGGCACTCTAAAAATTAATTCCCAGGGAAAGGTGCTAGATAAATTCTGGATGCCTGCCGACTTTTATGACGCAGGTATTTCCGGGTTATTCGTGACGTTGGAATCGTCTGAAACTAGCCGTTATCCCACCGGAGCGATCGTGATGCAGAGTAACTCAACTAACAAGATCTAACCTCAGGAACTCATGATCTGTTCAAAACCTTGCCTAGTAAGTCTTTCAACTTGTTTTTCACCAGGTCAAAGAGTTTATGCGCCCAGGACTAAGGAATGAAAATTTAATAACTTTAGCGTTTGTTAAATAATCGGCACTGCACGATAATTCCATTTTGGCAGATATTCATCAAAAATAATTTTCATTGTTTCTTTCAATCCATTAGCTACTTTTCGACCAGTTTCATAGATTTTATCAAGCACATTTATCACCACAGAAAGCCCGGTTTTAGTATGAGTTTTTGCCATGAGTTTTTTCACTAACTCAAGATCAGTAAAAATCACTCCTTGACAGGCTCTGGTTACGTAAGAAAACAAACGATGCTGTCGGGGTGACAAGTCGCCTATAACGCTGATAGAATAAGGCTCATAGCTCTTATGCCTTGTTGATAATTAGGCAGTTTATGTGGAGATAAAGACAT
>NZ_JAEQDD010000055.1:0-31255 GCF_020737885.1 Microcoleus sp. PH2017_34_RAT_O_A
GTGGCTCAAGCTCAATGCTCCTGAAAAATCCTATCGTTGGGTTAGGGGCTGTTATGAAATAATGCTCAAACTGGAAAGCTTTCCTAGTCGTTGTCCCTTGGCATTAGAAAGTGAGTATTTGGATCTGGAAATACGTCAACTTTTATATGAGAAGAAATATCGTATTTTATTTACTGTAGTTTAGACTAACCAAAGATGAGAACGGTGGCAAAAGAAGAACTAGAGCCACCGCGCTGGGAGAGAATGAGGGTGAAAAATAAAACCTATCCACTCCTTAAATGAACAGTGAACGATTAAAGGACTTTCGTCAAGCAGCATACGATTTATTGGTGAAAGCCAATGATGCAACATTCGAGCTGATGGATGCAGTGATGACCACTCCGAATGCGTCATCTCTCGCGGAATTTTCGCTCAATCCATTATTCTCTTCGTCAATGCAAGAGCGTTTACGAAGCGTTACAAGACACAAGACCAGACCGGAAAAAACTCATGGAGTTGTATCTGAAGCAATTACAGAAAGAAACACCCCCAACAGAACACATATTAGTAGCAATTGACCACACTGCATGGGAGAGAGCAGATGCCAAAACATTAAAAGACAGAACCCATGAATATCAAAGAGGTGTAATTGTGGGGCAGGGGTACAGTACCATTGCGTGGATACCTGAAGAAAAAGGAAGTTGGGCATTACCCCTGCTCCATGAAAGAATTAGTAGCGGGTCTTCACCCATACTTCAAGCAGCTTCCCAACTTAAACTTGTCTGTGAACAGAGTGTCAATCCAGTTTTAGCAGTTTTAGATGCTGGATATGGGAATGCAAGCTGGGTACTGGCACTAACAGAAGCGGACATCCCTGCTGATTGCAACCATGAGAGTCCGAAAAAATGCCTGCTTATGGTCAGCACCACCAGCATATAGTGGTCGCGGTAGACCACCCAAACATGGTCAAAAAATGAGACCGGGCGACCCAACCACATGGCTTCAAGCGAATACAGAGATTGAAATTGATGAACATCCAGATTTGGGAAAAGTCCGAGTCAAACAATGGATTGACTTGCATTTTTATCGCGCCCCTGGACAAAAAGTCAATTTAATCCTGGTGGAAAGAATGAAGCCCATGTCAAATGGTCAGCCGTTTCCACCCTTATGGTTGGCTTGGGTTGGAGAACGAACTCTACCTTTGGAAATAGTCTGGTTCAAATATTTACGACGTTTTGGAGTCGATCAT
The DNA here is from genome assembly GCF_020737885.1 of Microcoleus sp. PH2017_34_RAT_O_A. NCBI lineage: Bacteria > Bacillati > Cyanobacteriota > Cyanophyceae > Oscillatoriales > Microcoleaceae > Microcoleus > Microcoleus sp. PH2017_34_RAT_O_A. Next base: position 1,229 of record NZ_JAEQDD010000055.1, read on the forward strand.
TGGTATAGGTTTGCCAAGCAAAGATTGCATTGGACATTGCCTAATTTGAGAACCCCTGAACAATCCGAGCGTTGGAGTGATTTAATGCCGTTGATGAGTTGGCAACTGTGGCTGGCCAGAGATTTAGTAATCGAGAATAGACTTCCTTGGCAATCTGCTAATATCAATTTAACCCCTGGACGTGTTGCCCAATCAATGTTTTCGCTTTTAGTTGACATTGGTACTCCTACAAAAATCCCTAAACATAGGGGAAAATCCCCCGGCTGGGAAAAAGGAAGGGTACGAACTAAGGCACCATGCTATCCCACTGTCAAAAAACGGGTTTCTCGGCGCAAAAAGTCTTCAAGATTAGCTATTTAATCTGATCCCTCTTGAGTTTTTAAGCAACAGCTTGCCTGAGATTCAAAGGTGGCTACTTTTAGCTGTACTCATTTTTTAGTCTAAACTACAGTTATTTAGTATCGTAGAAAATGAAAATACTAGAATGGTTAAAATTCACCGCGTTCGCCACAGTTCTCAACAAAATTTTGATTCTTTAAAACAGCTTTTGGATAATGATGAAGAAGAGTAAAAATGTTCTTGTGTTGTGATTTCTGAGTTTAAGGGCGATTGGACATCGAAGACTTTGACCGATCGCCTTAGAGTTACAATCTATGGATCGCACAATGCAGGAGAACGATCGCCTGATTCGGCGATTTTGTGAAAAGTTGGCAATTTAGGGAATGGGGGAGTATTTTCAAAGATGGAGACTCAACTATACGAGAAATTCATTCAAAAGGTAATTATTTTAGGTCAACAAAAGGAATTTTCATTAACCTCTTCGATCGACAACTATTTAATGATGAATTATCGGCTTAAATTAGAACGAATCGATAAACTAAAAGCTTGGCTAGATGGGTTTAGACCCTTCGATTCCACCCTCGTCGCCGAACTCAAAAAGCTCTATGATGTTCGCTTTACTTATAACTCAAATGCCATTGAGGGTAATACTTTAACCCAAAGTGAAACGGAATTAGTTTTAACTAAGGGCATTACTGTGGGGGGCAAAACCCTTGACGAACATTTAGAAGTTATTGGACATAAGGAGGCGATCGATTATATTGAAAATTTAGCCCAAAGAGATACGGAGATTAATGAATGGGAAATTAAGCAAATTCACAATCTTATTCTCCGCAAAATTAACCCGGAGGAAGCGGGTCGTTATCGCACTCTGGATGTGATGGCGGCAGGAACTAATTATCGTTATCCTCCTCACTATTTACTATCTCAATTAATGGGAGATTTTGCGAGTTGGCTGAATTCGGAAGTGGCTTTAAGTCTCCATCCGGTTGAATATGCCAGTATTGCCCATTATCGGTTTGTTTCGATCCATCCTTTTCGGGATGGGAATGGTCGAACGGCTAGGTTATTAATGAATTTACTTTTAATCCGTGCTGGCTATCCGATTGTGGTTATTGACAACCAAATCCGCAATGATTATATTAATGCTTTAGCCTACGGGCAACAAAACCAAGATGATTTAAGCCAGCTTTTTGGGTTGATTTTTGATGCTACGATTAGTTCGCTTGTGGAAGTTTTAAGATTATTGGTGACTGCAAGTAGCAGCAGGGGAAAGGGACAGGCTTTTTATCAGGAGATTACTGATTTTCTCGATCGCAGCGGTGGTTTAGGGAATGGGGAATAGGTAATGGGTGGGATGTTAAACCAAAAATGTTCGATCGCACTAACGCTATCTCGCAAACGCTGCCTCACCTTGGAGATGGTTCGGAATCTCGATCGAGAATTAAGGATTCCGTAGAAGATTCCGATCGAGCCTTATCCTGCACAAAAACTTAGAAACCTGAAAGCGAAGAAAAAGCCCCCCTAAAAAGACGGGACTTTAATTCTCCGCTACACTCCGCTCATTACCAACAACTATTAAGGCAACTCAACCGAACTCGGTTTAGCAATGTGAGGCAAGCCCCAGCCCAATTTTTCCCGCAAAATGTGGAAAAACTCAAAAGATTGTATCCGAACAAAGCGGGCTGGGTAGGGCGATCGCTCAATTTGCACCCAATCCTCAGGCCGAACATAACAGCCGCCGTTCCCATCTACCACCATTACCAGGCGGTTCGGACTTGCCGGCAAAATCTTCACCGGCTCAGTATTGCTAAATACTAAAGCCCGAGAAGCCATTGAATGCGGGCAAAGAGGGACTAACTGCAACACTGGGACTCCCGGAATAATTACAGGGCCGCCGGCTGACAGCGCGTAGGCTGTCGATCCAGTCGGAGTCGAGATAATTACCCCATCTGCGGCAATGTCCACAGAGGCGTGCTGGCCGATCGCCACTTCAAAATGGCACATACAAGTCAACGGTTCGCGGTGCAGTACCATTTCATTGAGACAAAGGGCTTCCCAAAGGCAGTCGTTGTCTCGAAACAGCCGCACGGCCAACATCGATCTTTCTTCTATTTCGTATTCTCCGGCGATCGCCTTTTCCAAAGCTTGCGGGAGCAAGTTTAGGTAAGTTTCTGTTAAAAAGCCCATATGACCGGTATTGACAGTCAGCAGCGGCACTCCGATGGGAGCAACTTGGCGAAATGCCGACAGCACCGTACCGTCGCCACCCAAAACCACTGCAAACTCCATGTCGCTGTCAAAACCGGGGGGGACAAGTTGGTCGATCGGAGTGTGGCACATGGGGCGATCGGGACTAGAATAGCCCAAAATTCCCCCGGCACCGGAAACCGCGCAGACCTCCCAGCCGCGGGCAGTCAGCTTGTCTTTCAACTCTTCGGCGATGCGACAAGAGACTGGTTTAACGTCGTTGTATATAATCCCAGCTTTCGGCACTTTAAAATGTAAAAGGCATTTTTTGTTTACTCCGTTTTTTAGTCTTAAGCTGCTCGTACTCTATTTCCCTGAGCTTCTTCATAATCAGACTGAAGTATTCTTCCAGATAAGATTCCAAAGTTGTAGTTTCTTTAGGGTCTAATCCGAAGACACTGTAAACGTCATCCATCGGAGCTTTCAAGGGTTTTCCGGCTGCTAAAACTTCTGAAAAAGCCAATCTGTCAGCTACGTTCCAACTCCACTGAAAGAACTTAGCAAATTGACGGGTAGCCTGCAACAAGGCATCTGGCGTGCGGGTGATTTTGGCCTGTTTCCCAGAAAGCCGCTCGCACAACCGCACGATTTCCTCAGCATCCCAAGCGCGATTTCCCACCACCGGAAAGCTTTTTTTCTCGGTTTCGGGAACGGTAAGAGCTCGGACGGCAAACTTCGCAACGTCCTGAGTGTTCATGTAAGCAAGGGCTGACGGCTTGTTGGGCAACCAGACTCCCTGACCATCCAAAATTGGCATTGCGTACAGGCTCAGCAGTCCTTGCAAAAAGCCGCAAGGTCTCAATATTGTGTAGTCTAGACCGGATTCTGCTAAGAATAGCTCGGTACAGCGCTTAATTTCCAACAAGGGGACTTGCTGATATTTTTCGGCGTCGAGAAATGAAAAGAATATGTAACGCTTGATGCCTGCTGCTGCTGCTGCTTGGATCAGCGATACTTTTCCGTCCCAGTCTACTCTTTTGATGCTGACAGAATCGGCTGCGCTGGCTGTTGCTGCATCGATGATAGCAGTGACGCCTTCTAATGCAGGAATTAAGCTGTCAGGCTGGCAAAGGTTTCCCGGTACGAGTTCGGCGCCCCATTCTTTCAAAAAGGCCGCTTTTCTGTAATTTCTGACTAAACAACGCACCTGGTAGCCCTCGTCTAGGGCGCGGCGGGCTATTTGACGGCCGAGGGTGCCGGTGGCTCCTACAATCAATAAAGTCATCTAGGGATTAATTTATGAATCTTAAACTTTCTATAAGATGGTATCAGGTTTTCGTTATGTTTTTTATAAAAACTTAACAAAAACCTGAATTTTTCTCATTTTTGGCTTGAGAGCCTAAGCAGCACGCTGGCTTTGGGTGGCACGCAGAAGCTAGAAGGCTTGAGCTAGAAGACTTCTGAATGATTGTTACAAAAATTTATTCTTCGCCGCCTTGCAGTTTGAGCAGGAGGAAGCCTCCGCCTATACCCACGAAAATTAGGGAAAAGGACAAAAAGGCTGCATTGAAAATTTCAGGATTCATGATTGTATATGCCTAATTGGACGATCGCATTAGATAAAAATAATAATATAATTTGGGGCAACCAGCTACATGAATGCTAAAATCTCACTGCTGAAATTGCTGTATTTTTTGGGGAGAAAACTGCCTTGAGTCTCGATCGGCAATCAAAACTAGCTGTAACTCTGGGAGATCCGGCAGGAATTGGCCCGGAAGTGATTCTCAAGGCTTTGGCAGATCCGGCTGCTGCTTTGATGGTGACGGTTTTCGGATCGAGGATGATTTTGCAACAAACTTACGATCGGCTGCGATCGATCGATCGGGCTACAACAGCAGCAAATCCCGCAACATTAAACATTATTGATATCGAACCAGACAGCAAGTGGGGTTCCATTATCCCCGGTGTCGGGAATGCGGCTAGTGGGGCGGCTAGCTTTGAGTATATGGAAAAGGCGATCGCTCGTACCCTTGCCGGCGAATTTTGTGCGATCGTCACCGGCCCCATTTCCAAAACTTGCTGGCAAGCCGCAGGTTACAATTATCCCGGACAAACAGAACTTCTGGCAGAAAGGTCGAAATCGCAGCGGTTCGGAATGCTGTTTGTCGCCACATCTCCCCACAGCGGTTGGACGCTGGTAACTTTACTCGCTACCACACATATTCCTCTGCGTCAAGTACCCGAGGCTTTGACTCCAGAGTTGCTGAGTGAAAAACTAGAATTGCTGATCGAGTGTTTGCGCGAAGATTTTGGGATAGAAAAACCAAAAATAGCGATTTCTGGCTTAAATCCTCACAGCGGCGAAAATGGCAAACTGGGAAATGAAGAGCAAGACTGGATGATACCGTGGTTGAAAGCGCAGCGCGATCGTTTTCCCCAAGTGCAATTAGACGGGCCAATCCCCCCGGATACCATGTGGGTAAAACCGGCTAAAGTTTGGTACGGCTTAGCCTCATTAGCTCACGACGGTTACTTGGCAATGTACCACGACCAAGGCTTGATTCCAGTAAAATTGATGGCTTTCGACAAAGCGGTCAACACTACAATTGGCTTACCCTTTGTCCGCACATCTCCCGATCACGGCACAGCTTTTGATATTGTAGGTCAAGGAATTGCCGATGCCTCTAGCATGACAGCAGCGTTACAGTTGGCGGCCCAGTTGGCTAGTCGCAGAGCAGCAGTATAAAATAGGGCGATAGCCTTAATTAAGTCTGACACTGGGCAAAATTGTGTCATTCCTATTGATGTTCGCTGGCGTCAGGCGACAAGCAAGCTGGTCATTTTAGTCGATCGCTTAAAATCAGATTTTGGTAGCACAGTATGGCAGCATCTAATGATAATTCAGGGAACATATATCAGTCAGAAACAGAGGTGTCAGATGCAACTCAGGTAAGTTCTAAAGCAGGAGATCAACTTCAGGAATTGCTAATCATATTGACTGAAATCCAGTTACTGAAGCAATCAAAAAAAGAACCTATCGAGCTAAAGTTACCGCCATCTGAAAAATCAGCAGAGCGACTTGAGGAAGAGGAAAATCGGCGCAACCAATTGTCTTTTTTGATCGAATCACCTGCGGTTGTACCGGAAGTATTGAATAATCATGAAGAGATACCACCTCAAAGACGACAAAACAAGAACGAAGAAGCAGGCTTATCTAGAATCGCTAATTTAGCAAACAATGAGCGACCGTCGGAAGAAGATTTAGAAAAAGCAGTCGAAGAGTTTAAACGGTTGCAGGAACTGTTGTTTGAAAGGGATTTGCCGGAATTTTACAGTAATATTTTCAGCGTAGAACAAAGGTTAGAAAATTTTGAGAAACTAATGTCTGAGCCGAAAGAATTGATGAATTTATTGAAACCTTTAATTCCCGAGTTAGTGAGAGAAGAGCTAGAGCGGTTGAAGTTTCAATTAAACCAGGCGATAGAACTCGTCGGCAACGATAAAATCAATCGCCTGGAAGTTCAGACAAAATTAGCGGATTTGGAAAATCAAATTTCTGATTTCAACCAGCAGCAATTGGGAAATTCAGAACAGTTAGTTAAACGGCTAATGTTGATGGTGGGAGATCTGCTCAACCGCAAGGTAGAGGAGTCTAAGTTAGAGGTGACTTCGGCGATCGCACCGACAATCAATCAAGTAGTTGACAATCAAAATGGACTGGAAGAACAAGTAGTCATAATTGAAGAGAAACTTGCGACTGTTCAGCAGCGTTACCAGCAGCAACCGGAAGATATTATCAAACAGTTAGTCCCGGTAGTTAGCGATTTGCTCGCCCGCAAAATTAGTGAATTAAAGTTAGAAGTTGTAGAAACACTTGCACCCTCAGTACAGGTAAGAATAGCTTGGGTAGAAATAGAAGAAAAAGTATTGAGCATCGTCGAGCGCCGGCTGGCTACCCAAGAGTCGCCAATTCAGACGCCAGAAGAGATTATGGCGATGCTAATGCCAGCAATCACGGATTTGCTGAACCGGAAAATTGATGAATCAAAATTAGAGGTAGCAGCAGCGATCGAACCTTTGATTGAATCAGCAATTCTGCAAAGAGAAGTTCCAGGAAAATTGAGCGATGTAGAAAGTAGGCTCAATAATCTTCAGCGCCAGCAAAAATCTCAGCCGGAAGAAATCCTGGCAAGGTTGATGCCGTTAATGATTGAGTCGCTGAACCGGAAAATTGACGAGACAAAGTTAGAGGTGACAGAGGCGATCGCACCTGCTGTCGATACTGCTATTCAAAACAGCGGTATTGCAGCAAAAATATTGCAAAATGAAAGTAAGATTGTCGAAGTTCAGCAGCAAGTTTTAGGCGAGATCGAAGGGTTGATGGGAAGAATCATGCCCGCGATCTTGGAAATGCTGTCCGGAAGCATTCGGGACGCTAAGCTAGAGATAGAATCTGCGATCGCCCCTACTGTCGATGCGATCGTTCAGAACAAAAAGATTGATGAAAGACTCGGAAATATCGAACAAAAGATTGTGGCGATCGAACACCGGATTTATCAATCGACAGACTTGTTTACAGATTTACTCAAACCCTTGATTGACGAGCTGATGGTTAGCCATCACTCCCAACTAGAAAAATCTGTCATCCAATCTATTTTACCGTTATTAGATGAAGTGGTAGGTTATAATTACAATCTCAACAGTAAAGTACAGGAACTAGAACGCAAAATAACTGATGCTGAATGGGGAGGCGATCGGGCAGAATTAATGGCCCGAATTAAAAGCATCTTTCCAGAAATGATGATCCAAACAATTAATGACTCTAGAAAATCATTTGCCGAAACCATCGCTCCGATAATTGATGAAGTAATTGATACCAAAATCCGAGAAAATCGGCAGTCGTTTGGAGTAGCCCTAGCGCCTTCTATTCCTGTGGGAATCAGCCACAGAATTAGTGAATATCCCGATGAAATTGCCATAGCGCTGGCGCCGGAAATGGCCTCGGCAATCAAACAGCAAATTACTATCAAGCGAGAAGCAATGTCGGATGCACTTTATCCGATCATCGGCAGCACAATTTTAAAATACATCGGCGAGACGATGCGCGAGATTAACGAAAAGTTGGATCAATCGTTAAGTCCTGATGCGATCGCTCGCAAAATTAAAGCCAAATTGCAAGGAATTTCTGAAGCAGAATTGCTAATGCAAGCAACAGCACCGCTGACTGTTAAAGCTGTATTTTTGATTCAAAAAAATTCTGGATTGTTAATTGCAGGAGTGCAGCCGCCTGAAAGCGAAGAGCTAGAATCAGAAATGATAGCAGGGATGCTGACTGCTATTCGCTCTTTTGTCAACGACTGCATATCTCAATCGGGAAATCTTGCAGAGATTGATGCGGTACAATACGGGACATCTTCGATAGTATTGGAAGTAGCAGGTTCGTGTTATCTAGCAGTAGTGATCGAAGGAGGAACCCGCCAATGGTTTAAGTACAAAATGCGAGCAATATTTAAGAATATTCTTCAAGAATACGGAGAGCAAATTCAGGCATTTAACGGAGATCCGACTCGTCTGCCTCCAGGAGTAAACTTAAACTTGCAAAAGTTAATCGATACAGAGGTAAAAGTTAAATCTACTAAGATTCCAATTTTACCAGTTATCGGTTTGGCAGTGTTAGGTTTAATTGGCGTAGGTTGGGGCACTCATGAATACCGCAGCGGAATTGCAGCGACTTTAGAAGCAGATACAAATTTAGCTTTACAATCTGCTCCCGACTTATCGGTTTATCGCCTTGCGGCAGATGTTAAAGATGGAGTATTAGAGATTTCGGGACGAGTGCCGAATCAAAAGCTGCGAGTGAAAGCGGAAAAAATCGCTCAGGATGCAGCTCCCAAATTAAGAATTGACAATAAAATTATAGCCGTTGAAGTACCTCCCGATCCGGTTTTAACCGAAGCTGATGTCAAGCGGACTGTGGCTCTTTTGAATAAGTTAGAAAGCATTAATATCTCGGCTCGCTATGCAGAGGGAAAAGTCGCGATTGCAGGTAGTGTGAGCAAAGCAACGGATGCTCAGAAAATTACTCAAGCTTTTGAGAAAATTCCGGGGGTGAAGTCGGTAACAAATACAGTGGGAATCGGAACTCAACTGCCGTCACCGCCAATAGAAGTTCGCCTTTATTTCGGTGCTGGTTCGGCAATTTTGTCGCCGAAAGATATAGCACAAAAACTGAGCAAAGTTAAACAATATATGGAGGAGAATAGCACGACTAATTTGAGGGTAATTGGCTACAGCGATTTTAAAAGCAGCCCTGCGGAAAATCAAAAGTTGGCGCTGGAAAGGGCGATAAATGTGAAGGCTGCTCTGGTTAAAGAAGGGATAAATGGCAATAGAATACAAGTTGCTTCTACTAAGGGTCGTCCCGAAGGTGTGGAGGCTAATCAACCGCTGTGGCTGAGCAGATTGGTCATGTTTGAGGTGGTAAATTAAATTGGGTAATGGGGCATCGGGCATCGGGCATCGGGCATCGGGCATCGGGCATCGGGCATCGGGCATCGGGCATCGGGAATTGCTAACAAATAACAAATAACAAATAACAAATAACAAATGACTTCTTCGTCTTAACTTAATCGTATTCGGCCGGAGGTAAAGGCTTGTATTCGATCGCCTGCCAAGCATACTAACAACCGGCCGCATCCGTCAATCCCGGCGGCTTCTCCGCAGATAGTTTCCGACGCAAGTTCGATCGCCACATTACAGCCAATCAGCCCGTCGCGGCGGCGCAATTCCGGTAACAGTCGCGCTAAACCGGACTTTTCGGGTGCCCTGTCGGTGGTGGAAAACATATCGGCTAGTTCGAGTAAATAGTGCCGGAGTCTGGCAAGCAAACACAATTCATCGGGCACATTAGTAGCAATAGAATGCAAGCTTACCGCATTGCCGATCGCCCTGGCATCCAATCCGGCCGCCGCGAAATCTACGCAGCGGTTGAGTCCAATTCCGACAACCACGCGAGTGCCGAATGTGTTCCCAGAAGTGGCTTCACAGAGAATTCCGGCTAATTTTTGGCGATCGATCCAAACATCATTTGGCCATTTCAGGCGCAGCATATCGCGACATTCGGGCACCAAATCCTCGATCGCGAAAATCACAGCCAAACCGACTGCTAAACTGAGTCCGGGTAACAGATTGGGATTGAGGTTGTCGAGTACAAAACTCGCAGTCAAAACACCGGTTGGGGAGTGCCAAGTGCGCCCTTGTTGTCCGCGCCCGTTGGTTTGCTGCTTAGTAAATACTACATCTCCGTGGTGCAGTTGGTCTGCGCGGGCGATCGCCCAACTGTTGGTACTGGGACAAGTATCCAAAGAGTGCAGCCAGTGACGAACTAACTCATTATCAACAGTATTTATCAACCTTACCTCAGTAGGAATATCCCCTATCCTCTCAACTTCATTATTTTCTAATTTCTTGAGATTTTTTCATATCATTTTTCACAAAAATTATATCGCACGGTGCATATTAATAATTCATCTCTCTATTCTCTTCCTCTGTGTTCTCTGTGTTCTCTGCGGTTAAATCATATTGTATAAATCTAAAATCTATCGCAAATTTATGCTATTAAAGGACGCAATCCTAGGGAGTAAGAAACCCAGATTCTTCGTATATATAGTTGAAAAACCAATATTTATCCCAGAAAACGGGTTTCTTTAGCCTTAGTTTTCTCCTCGAAAAAAGACAACCAATCGCCGCACAATTTACGCTGCCGATTGCCCTTGCATTTCCAGCAACTCAGGAATCGTCACAAACCGATATCCCTGCTGTTTCAAACCAGCAATCATCTCCGGTAAAGCCTTAATAGTCCGAGATCGATCGCCCCCGCCGTCGTGCATCAACACAATCGCCCCCGGCTTGGCATTCTTCAACACATTCTCAACAAAAGCTTCTGGTTGAGCGCGGGGATCGGTATCAGCAGAAGTTACCGACCACATCACCACAGAATAATTTTGCTCCTTAGCATACTTAGCCAAACCATTAGTCAAAACTCCTCCCGGCGGGCGGAAATAAGTAGTCTTAACTCCCGTCGTTTCGTAAATAAGTTTTGCCGTGCGATCGATTTCGCTAGCCGCCGTCGCCGCATCCATCGGATCGTAAGGGTGATGCCACGTATGATTGCCGATCGCGTGACCTTCCGCCACAACTCGGCGCGCAATGTCAGGAGAAGTTTCGAGAGATTTACCTATCCAAAAAAATGTTGCTTTAATGTCATTTTGCTTAAAAATATCCAGCATTTGTTCAGTTGTTTCTGGCCACGGCCCGTCATCAACTGTTAAAGCAATAACTTTTTGGGAATATTTGATTGTCCCTTCAAAAACAGTTTTTCCCTGAAACTGCTCAGGTGGCACAAAAGTCAAGTTTTTTTCTTTGGATTCCAATACGGTGAGAAGTTCTTCAATTGTGCGATCGAGATTAAAGCCTGTTCGATCGTCCCCAACCTCTTTTGCTAGCCGATTTACCGTTAAGGATTGCTTGAGGTTCTGCACGGCGGCGGTTGCAGGTTTGTCGCTTCCTTGTTGGTTTCCTGGCAGCAGCGTACCGACGATAAAGCTTATTGTAGCCGCTGCTAGGGCGATCGCCACAAAACGCCATTTTTTTCGCAGTCTTTGAAACAGATGATTTCCGGTCACTTGGGATTCCTTTCACTCCACACTGCCGATAATGATAATGGGAATTTCAAGGAAAAGAAACCTAATTTTTGATAAATATGTCTCAGCGGGGATTGACAGCGGGATCGGAAGGGCGATCGAATCCGGGCGATCGAATCCGGGCGATCGAATCCGGGCGATCGAATCCGGGCGATCGGAAGCGGGCGATCGAATCCGGGCGATCGGAAGCGGGCGATCGAATCCGGGCGATTGAAATCGCGCCTAGACAGACGAAACCCGCCTGCGCGGGTTGAAGAAATTGCCAGCGATTGCGATTAAGGGCGATTTCAATCACCCGATATATTTAGGGGCTTAGAAGTTTCTTGAGTCCACGGAGGTGGACATTGTTTGTATAGCCGCGATTTCTAATCGCCCGGTATATTTATCGCCCTGTATATCTTTAAAGCCTTGCCGCCAGTAAATAGGGGGCGATGGGAAGCGGGCGATTGAAATCGCGCCTAGACAGACGAAACCTGCGGAGGCGGGTTGAAGATTTAAAGCCTTGCCGCCAGTAAATCCCGAATAATTGGGATTTTCGCCGCAATTTGCGCTTGAGGTACCTCCGTTTGCAGCCAACTCTCGCGCCCTGCAAGTCTCGCAACCCACTGCTGCAACTTCGGATACTCATCAAAAGATATGTCAAACATCCCCACAGAAGGAACCGCAGTCCCCGCCACGACTTCCGCCAAAGAAAACTGTTCGCCAGCAAAAAAAGTGCGCCGATCGTCCAACAAGCCCTCAAAAAACCTCAGCAGGGTTAATATCTGTTGCTTGGACTGTGCCAACTTTTCCTCAGTGTCTCCCGGCACACCGAGCATTTGCCTGGTTAAGGGAAACATTGCCGGCAACAGTTCATTTAAAGTCAGCATGGACACCATCCGCACAATTCCCAAGGCTTTCGCCTCTGTCGGTAGCAGTGGGGGCGTGGGATATTTGGCATCTATATAATCGAGAATTGCCAGCGACTCCACCAAAGTCAAATCTCCATCCACCAACGCCGGTATGCGGTGAAACGGGTTAATTGCCAGAAAATCCGGTGCAAATTGGTCGCCGTCGAGGTTAAGTGCGATCGGCTCAAACGCAACTTGTTTCTCCAGAAGTGCCACCCACACGCGACGAGAATTCAGAGAAATCGGATTGTAGTACAGTTTCAGCATCGGATTTTTCTCGAACGACACCACCAGTTTAGCAGCCAAATGTCTTGATTTTAGGTAGTTTGGCAGAGTGGGAGTGTTCGGAAAGGGCGATCGACACCCCATGTCAAAAAAAGATTTCAAAAAAAGTTGTATTACCCCCTTGACAGTCTTGTAGCACACAATGTAGTATAAATATATAGCAACCGGGAAAGAGCTTCAAAGCTTTAACTCACAAGCAATACGAACCTTGAAAACTGAATAGGAAATTAACAATGTCACATACTTTTGGACATTTGGCGGTGTAGACTCCGGCAACCATAACCCCTAGGTTGTAGTACGCGGAATCAACCGCCACCCCGTCCAAACACAAACCTTTGTGGGGCTGTAGCTCAATTGGGAGAGCGTCGCTCTGTCACAGCGAAGGTAGCGGGATCGAAACCCGTCAGCCCCGTCAAGCAATTTTGGATTTTGGATTTTGGATTTTGGATTTGAGCTGTAGGGTGCGTCGCCATCAAAAATCCTAAATAATATCGACAATCTCATAGCGACGCACCTTATTTGAGATATTGAGATTTTAGATTTGAAATTTTGATTTAAAATTTTAAATTTTAAATCGACTCAAATCTCAAGTAATAATTCTTCAATCTAAAATCTAAAATCCAAAATCAATAGTCCCGTAGGCAAAAGTCAAGCCGTCTGCCCCTCAAGCAGAAGATTGCGAGTGCAAACCTCGTCGGGACTCCCAGGTTAGGTGGCTGAGTGGCTCAAAGCATCGGTCTGCAAAACCGAATTTCGCGGGTTCAAATCCCGCCCTAACCTCTGTTCCCAATTGTAATTAAAAATTACATAAATTCCATGAAATTTAATTATTTAGGGTACGCACTGTAAAGTCGGTCATTCTACAAAACAGAGGAAGTAAAGCCTAATAGACATTGACGGAGGTTAGAAGTTATGAAGACCAAAACTACCGTTCTTTCAAAGTTCATGCCAAACGATGTATCAAATAATAGTGCCAACTTGGAAGATCAGTTGACTGCGTTCGTTCAAAAATCCCTTGCTGACAGCTATTCTCAAGACGTTGATGCTACTTTGCAACAACTTGATGCAGCATGGGAAGCTCAGAAATTGGTTTGGCAAATGCGAGATGATACCAAAGTTTGAGCGAACAAGTTCCAGAAGCTTACTTGTTTTGAAAAACGAGAAATTAAAAGATTAAACCAACACTCTTTTAATTGCAGTTTTTAACTTTGAAAGTAACAAAGCAACACAGTGCTCGACGCACAGGTAGTTAGAAACCGGGTTTTTTACGAAAATTCTTCACCCGAGCCCAGAGATTAGGTAAAAAGCCCGGTTTCTTTGAACTTATATCGCAAGCAGGGATGGTGTAACTGGCAACACTCTGGTCTCCAAAACCAGCATTCTGAGTTCAAATCTCAGTTCCTGTGCCAAATTTTTAATATCAAATTTTTAGTGCTGTAGGCAAATGGTTTAAGCCGCTTGGTTTTCACCCAAGTGATTTGCGGGTTCAACTCCCGTCAGCACTGTGTGTGGGTCGTTGGCAGAATGGTTTTGCAGCCGCCTTTTAAGCGGATGGATCGAGGTTCAATTCCTCGGCGACCTACCAAATTTTCAACCTTGGGTCGGTTCTCATATTGGTATGAGTAGCTGTCTGTAAAACAGTAGCTTAAAGCATTGCTGGTTCGATTCCAGCCCGACCCATGCGATTTTAGATTTTGGATTTTAGATTTTGGATTTTTAGATTCAAGATTTAAGATTTGAGATTTGAGATTGTAAATTATTTGTAATTGCATTTAATATGCAATTGCAATTATGAGAATGTGTTGTAATCGGACAACAACTCAGTTTGCGCGGCTGAAGATTTGGGGGTTCAAATCCCTCCGTTCTCGCTCATTGAGGAGAGGTGGCCGAGAGGCTTATGGCGCTTTCCTGCTAAGAAAGAGCGGCTTAACAACCGTCGAGGGTTCAAATCCCTCTCTCTCCGTTTTCCCCCGATAGCTCAGTTGGTAGAGTGCTTGTGTGAAGAACAAGAGGCCGTCAGTTCGATACTGACTTGGGGGATTGCGTTGCCTCATAGCTCAACGGTAGAGCTGCACGCTGTTAACGTGATGGTTGTAGGTTCGAGTCCTACTGAGGCAGCCATTTTTCAAATTGCCGGGTGGACAAATTGGTAAAGTCGGATGCCTCTGAAGCATCAGTTTGTAGCTTCAAAGCCTACCCCGGCATTCAATTATTGGGAAGTCGCCTAATCGGTATGGCACCGCTCTTTGAAAGCGGACAAATGTAGGTTCAAGCCCTACCTTCCCAGTTCTGCTATTACCAAAGCAGATTAATTATACTCCTGTAGCCCAATTGGAAGAGGCGGCAATTTCAAAAATTGTCAAGTGTGAGTTCAAATCTCACTAGGAGTACCAAATTTTCCTTAAGTTTATACTTGCTCTTGTGGCGGAATTGGCAGACGCGGCAGACTTAAAATCTGTTCTATTTTGATTGTGAGTTCGAGTCTCACCAGGAGCATGAACGGGATGTGGCGCAATTTGGTAGCGCGGCGGCTTTGGGAGCCGAAGGTTGCAGGTTCAAATCCTGCTATCCCGACTTTACCCCTGTGATGTAATTGGAAAACATTACTCGCTCAGAACGAGTATTTTGCAGGTTCAAATCCTGTCAGGGGTACTTGGTTAATAGCCAATTTCTACTATTTGCTCTCGTGGCGAAACGGCAGACGCGCTAGTTCGAGAAGCTAGTTTTTTACAGGTTCAAATCCTGTCGGGAGCATGAATTTTTAATATATATAAGATAAAATTACAGTGGTTAACTATCAACTATCAACTATCAACTGTCAACTGTCAACTGTCAACTATTTTGCCCTTGTAGCCCAATTGGAAGAGGTGCCTCGCTTAGAACGAGGAGGTTGCTGGTTCGAGGCCAGCCAGGGGTATTTGGTGATATCGCGGGTGAAGTAGCCTGGGTAGGCTTGGAGGTCTCATAAGCCTCTTCATAGCAGGTTCAACTCCTGTCCCCGCCACCAAAATTGCAGGTGTGATGTAATTGGCAACATGAGGCTCTTGTAAAGCTTTTATGCGAGTTCAAATCTCGCCACTTGCTTGTCCTAAAGCTCAGAAGGAGTCTATCTAATTGTGCTAACTTTTCAATAGAAGTTACAGAGCTAATTTTTTGTAGCAAATCCGAGTTAAAAGCATGAAAAGAATTGCGATCGCCCAAAACACGCTAAAAATTCTCGAAGATGGTTGCTACTTGTCCCCGGAAGGCAAGCAGGTTAAGATCGATCGCCAATTAGCCTCCTGTATTGCTGGGACGGCATACTACGAACCCGAAGCCCTGTCAGCGATTCAGGAAAACGTTCTCTCAGGTACTCCCCAATTCTCGAACACGGAATTTATGGTGAGAAATGAGACAACGCTGGTGGGTGCAGAGCGTATAGGGCGATCGCACAAATTTGCAAAAATAGGAGTCCTAAATTTCGCTTCTGCCAAAAATCCGGGTGGTGGATTCATCAGAGGCGCTCAAGCGCAAGAAGAGAGCTTAGCACGCAGTTCTGCACTGTACAAAAGCCTCTTAAAATGTCCTAAATATTACGAGTATCATCGCTCTCATAAATCGCTGCTCTACTCCGATCGACTCATCTACTCTCCCGGCTGTTCAGTATTCCGAAAAGATGATGGAACTTTGCTTGAGGAACCTTATCTTGTTGATTTTATCACGAGTTGCGCTCCGAATGCTGGTGAGATTTCCCGAAAAGAGTCAGAAAGTACGGGAAAAATTCGCGAAACTCTGTACGGACGCGGTGCAAAATTGTTGGCTTTAGCTGTTAACAAAGGTTCCGATGCGTTAATTTTAGGAGCTTGGGGATGTGGTGTCTTCAGGAACGATCCATCTATGGTAGCTCAGATGTTTGCAGACTTTTTATTGCCAAACGGTCAATTTGCTGGCAGATTCAAAAGCGTACTATTTTCCGTCCTAGACTCTAGCGAAGAAGGAAGGATATTTGCAGAATTTGACAGTAGATTTTCCTCAAATTAATCGAGATTTTTCATAACGATGAGCAGTCTATAAAAGCAGTTTTACATTTTCGATCGCGCGGATATGGTGTAACGGTAGCATTCGAGTCTTCCAAACTCTAGGCACGAGTTCGAGCCTCGTTATCCGCTTGGCTGATTAAACAGTTGACAGTTGACAGTTGACAGTTGACAGTGAAGTTTTACAATTGTTGACAAGTGACTGTTACACGTAAACTAAAATATCAAATTTGTTTGCGGGTGTGATGTAAAGGTTAGCATTTGAGTATGCCATTCTCAGCGCATGGGTTCGAGTCCCATCATCCGCTTTTGGAGTCCTGTTTGCTACAAGCAAGAGCGGGGTAATATCCTGTCATGACTACCAATTTATGGGAGTGTAGCTCAATGGATAGAGCGCCGCGCTTCGGACGCGGATGTTGTGGGTTCGACTCCTACCACTCTCGTTGTTATTGCTTGATTTTAAGGAGGTTGATTCCATTGAATGATTAATTTTTTATATTGCAAAACTTACCTATTCGATCGAAGAAACCGGGTTTTTTATCTCATCTTTTGGTGAAGGCGGAAGATTTTCGGAAAAAACCCGGTTTATGACCATTGATGCGTAAGTCTTATGTTAAGAGCGATTCCCTACGGGATAGCTGCGCCGCGCGTACTTTGCGTGTCCCAATCTTTGGAGCCTACATACTTTAGTACGAGAGGAAAGGTAACGCTGTCAAAAACGGCGCGCGTTTGCGAACGGGGAGTGCAGTGAACCCGATAGGTAGGCTTAGAAGTAGCCATCCTTTAAAGAGTGTGTAATAACTCATCGGCGGAGTCCCTCTAGTAACTCAGAAAACGCAATGCTCTGATAACTCGCACGCAAATAGTGCGATCGGCGCAGCTATCCTTAGGGAATTGCACTATTTCACCTTTTAATAAAGTTATAACCAAAGGAGTTTCCCATGCCTGTAATTGCTATGGAAGTAAAAACCGCGCAAAATCATCCTAATGCTGATGCGCTATATCTCTATAATTTTGAAGCTCCAGGGCATGATGCAGTGCAAATTGTTGCCAACTCAGAAAACATTTATGATGTTGGCGATATCGTTGCGATAGCCTTAACTGATTCTGTGCTGAAAGACGGTACTATAATCAAACCGGCAAAGCTGCGAGGTGTTTATTCTTTTGGTATGGCTTTGGGCAAAGTTGATGAAGTAATTGGTACCGATTTGTCGGCAATTTACTGTCAACAAACAGCGGATCGATCGACCGTAATGCAAACATGGCCGAGCATCGAACTGCTGTACAATCTTCGCCGCAGTTTAGAATTGGTTGGAGAAGCTCCGAAGATAACTTATCGAGCTAAAATTAAACTCGACGGTACTAATGGTGGCATTCAAATCTTTACTGATGGTAAAGTTGCTGTCCAAAGTCGATCGCAAATAATCTCCCCAGAAAACGACAATCTCGGCTTTGCGAATTGGGTAAATCAAAATATCGATTACTTCTCTCGATTGGCGAGTACCGAACACGCAACTATTTTTGGGGAATGGTGCGGTAAAGGCATTCAGAAACGGACGGCTGTATCTGAGATCGATCGCAAAATCTTTGCAGTGTTTGCGGTTCAATTTGGCGGCATAGATGGAAAAGTTGCCAAACTGGAAATTCGCCCGGACAAAATCGCTGAGTTTTTGCCAAAACATCCCGATATTTTTGTCTTACCTTTTTATGGAGAACCGATTGTTTTGGATTTTGGCGATCGCACTCAACTAGAATCGGCTGTTGATATTCTCAATCAAGCGGTTGATACTGTAGAAAAACTAGATCCTTGGGTGAAAGAAACTTTCGGCCTCGAAGGGATTGGCGAAGGCTTGGTAATGTTTCCCGAAAGCGGCGAACTTGCGGAAAGGTTGTCTTATGCGGAACTGCTGTTCAAAGCCAAAGGCGAAAAACACCAAGCTATAAAAACAAAACAACCAGTTCAACTCGACCCAGAAGTTGCTCAAAGCATTGATGACTTTGTGAATCTGTTTGTAACCCCTGCTCGATTAGAACAAGGGGTGACAGAAGTTTGTTCGGGTCAGTTTGAGATGGACAAAATCGGAGCATTTTTAAAATGGTTTAACGCTGACGTACAGAAAGAAAGTGTTGCAGAACTAGAAGCTGCTGGCTTGACCTGGAAAGAGGTTAATAAAGCAGTGATGAATGCAGCCAAAAAATGGTATCAAGAAAAGTCGAAAGCTTTGTAGGTGTTGGATTTGCAATAAGTCCTGTAGGGGCGGGTTCGCCAACAATAACTGCCTACAAATAACAATCTTATAAACCCGCCCCCGCCCAACGACAAATCCCAATTAATTGAATGAACATGATGTTAATTAAAGATTGCCCATAAATCAAAGAAACCGGGTTTTTCATACAATCTGCGAACTATAGCGAAGTATTTTCGCAAAAAACCCGGTTTCTGCCCACCCGCGCTCCAGCCTTATTAACAAACAATACGGGAGTGTAACTCAACTGGATAGAGTGTCGAGCTTCTACCTCGAATGTTGTGGGTTCGAGTCCTACCGCTCCTGTTAAATGGGTTCGTAGCTTAACTGGAAAAGCATCTAGCTGGCTGCTAGAAAGATATCGGTTCAAATCCGATCGCAATCCACCAACTTTGGGTCTGTAGCTTAATCGGAAAAGCGCTTAGTTCGCAACTAGGAAAATGTCGGTTCGAGTCCGACCAGTATCCACCAAAACGGGGTCATAGCTCAATTGGTAGAGCGCTTGCCTTGCACGCAAGAGGTTAGGAGTTCGATTCTCCTTGATTCCATGCGGTATCTGAAGTCGAAGCGGTCGAGACGCTAGCCTGTGAATCCCTCAGTGCGAGCGTCCCGCTCGCGAGCAACACCATAACGTCCCGTCGGATACCCTTGGAAGATGCCGCTAAACGGTTGGCAACTGGCCTCGAAAACCAGGGTACAGGCAACTGTAAAGGTTCGATTCCTTCATCTTCCTTTTAATATCAAATCCGGTTTATTGTACCGATAATCCTAGGGATAAAGCAGTGCTGTGTCCTTACAAATACGGCGCGAGGCGACAGGGATTTGATCTCACCACCGGAATCCGAAAAGCGAGGAACTGTGCTGATAACGCAGAGGTAGAAGGGGCAGTACCTTCCCGGTGGATTTCCTATGTTTGAGCCATAGGAATCATGGATGTTTTGCATCATGGAAGATGCCGCTAAATGGTCAGCAACTTGTCTTGAAAACAAGGGTACAGGTAACACCTGTAAGGGTTCGATTCCTTCATCTTCCTTAATGAAATATTCGGGGACTTGGCAAATAGATTTGCTATCCTATAAGTAGGTAGACATATATATTACCTGTCCGAAAAGATAACGAAGTAATCCGAAAACCCTGCGATTGCTTCGTTCCTCGCAATGACATTGTTGCATTTATTTATGTCCACCTACTTAGCAATAGAAATTTTGGGGAGGTCGCCTAAATGGAATGGCACCGTAAAAACTAGGTAAAGCGGCTCTCAAAAGGACGATCGCGTTTGTTGAGTAGGGTAAAAAGTTGCTTCGCGACGTTCCCTGAAAACACAAACTGGCAGCGGGTTGCAGATGCACTGAAAGGAATTAACAGTCCGAGATGGGGGCAGTTCCCGTCTGCTTGCGGGCAGTAAGGAAGCGCGTTTCCTGAAAGTTGCTGTCGATCGATGCGGGTTCGAGTCCCGTCCTCTCCATTCTTGGTTCAAAACCGAGGAGTTTCAACCCGTGCCCTAACAGTTAAAGCATACATACCCGGCTGTTAACCGACTAAAACCAATGCTTTACGAACTTGCACGGGTTGAATCTCAGAACCTCAGTTGCCGTTGAGGTTTAGATCGCGATCGCAACTGCCGATCGGGCGCAGCCTAGTCATCAACTGTTTCAGCAAGAAGCCATTGCTGTTCCATGCCGTATAAGGACTGGCCCCTTGTCCTTTGAGGCACAAGGTTTGTCGGGCTTTGTTGTGGCAGATTGTTGCCAACAGGCTAACGACAGCCACTAAGCCGAGTTCATCGACAAGGGCTTCGAGTTCATTTTGGGTCACAAGTACACCTCCAGGGTTGACTATTTCCCTAAAGGATAGCATAATGGGGTAAGACTGGGTACTAAATGGGGTTAGTCAGTGGTATCTTTATCATCAATGAGCTTATATTCCTTGATAGTTGCCAGGAGCATCAGTTTAGACATGGATATTCCTGACTCGTCAGACAGCTTCTTCAGCTTTTGATGGATTCGGTTAGGCATTGTGACTTTTATGGTTTTGGAAGCTTCATCTTGTTCGGCCATTTTCAGCAGTCATATTTAGTTGACATCAGCTTATCTTCTTTCGGAGTATCGATCGCCCTTTCCTTCTATTGTCTCTAGAGATGCGGGCGATCGCGCCGTTGAAAAGCACTACTGCTACCATGGTTTCAGCCTTGGTGATTCCCAAAACTTCTTAACAAACAATCTTAAACATGAGAAAACTCATATATTACGTGGCTTCCACCGTTGACGGGTTTATTGCTCGCGAAGATGGCTCCTTTGATTGCTTTCCGATGGCCGGAGAGCATTTTGCCGATTTGTTCGATCGCTTTCCCGAAACCATTCCGGCTCACCTTCACGAAGCGCTGGGAATTAATTTTTCAGGAAACAAGCAATTTGATGCTGTTTTGATGGGGCGCAAAACCTATGAAGTCGGGCTAAATGTCGGTTTGACTAATCCTTATCCCAGCTTGAAGCAGTATGTCTTTTCGCGCAGTATGACAGCCAGCCCCGATGGGAATGTTGCACTGGTTTCGGAAAATGCTGTTGAATTGGTTCAGGAATTGAAGCAAGAAACGGGTAAAGACATCTGGCTGTGCGGTGGTGGTGAGTTAGCAGCAACGGTGGTTTCAGAGATTGACGAGATGATTGTCAAGTTGAATCCGGTAGTCATTGGGGCGGGAATTCCTGTGTTTGCAAGGGCGATCGCGCCGACGAATCTGGAATTGGTCGATCGAAAAATCTACAGTAACGGTTTCATGCTGCTGCACTATCGATTGCAAAAATGAGGTGTTTTGGCGATCGTATAAAATTATCTGCGTTAATCCGCGTTCATCTGCGGTTAAAAATAAAAAATATTTAGGTAAAATTTATGATGAATTTAAAACACTTCGACTATTATCTAGTGCTCGATTTGGAAGCAACCTGCTGCGACAAAGGATCGATCGCCCGAAATCAGATGGAAATTATCGAGATCGGCGCAGTGATGGTAGATTCCACAACCCTAACAATCGTTGATGAATTTCAAACCTTCGTCAAACCCGTGCGCCATCCCATTCTCACCGAATTCTGCACGGCGCTAACATCGATCGCCCAAACGGAAGTCGATCGGGCTCCAACTTACCCAGAAGCAAGCGCGATGCTGAAAAACTGGCTGTCTGGCTACCCAAACGGTGTATTTGGTTCCTGGGGAGACTACGATCGCAAACAATTTAAAAAGGATAGCAACTTTCATCAACTTCCTTTTCCCATTGCTTATCCTCACATCAATCTCAAAAAAGTCTTTTCAGAAACCCAAGGCTTGCCAAAAAGGTACGGCATGGAAACAGCCTTAGAACTTGCGGGTTTACCCCTAGAAGGAACTCATCACCGAGGGATTGACGATGCGAGAAACATCGCTAAATTGTTGCCCTATATTCTAGGTCAAAAAAACCTTACTTGATTCTAGGTTCGTAGTGAGGACTTTAGTCCTTATTCTAGGTTCGTAGTGAGGACTTTAGTCCTTATTCTAGGTTCGTAGTATCGTACCGTCGGTGCGGGCGTCGTTTCCAAGATTCAGCGATAGCATTTTGCTGAATTGATAAGTAACAGAAAAGCCAATTGCCCGAATGGTAATTGGCTTTTCTGTTTGCTTGTTTGTAAAGGTGCTGTTGTAAGATAGTTAGTGGGGCGATCGCCAGTCAATAGAAATAACGTTCGTGCCTGCACAACACAGTTGCATTCAAAAAACGCATGATGCTACAATACGTACATGAATTTTGAGTGGGATGAAAACAAAGCAGCGAGAAATCTGTCAAAGCACGGAGTCTCATTTGAAGAGGCAAAAACTGTTTTTGACGATCCGCTATATGTCGATTTCTACGATCCAGACCATTCTGATGAGGAAGATCGATATATTATTGTAGGAGAATCGCGCCGAGGCCGTTTATTAATAGTGTCTTATACGGAAAGGGGCAAGACAATTCGTTTAATTAGCGCCAGAGAAGTAACTAGAAAAGAGCGAGAAGTTTATGAAGAAGGCTGAAACAGATATGGAAGACGAACTGCGATCGGAATACGATCTGAAGAGCTTGCGAGTGAGAAAAGTAGGTCATGCACGCAAGAGTTTTAGCGGGCTGACAGTTCATCTGGAACCTGATGTTGCAGAAATGTTTCCTGACTCTGAAGCAGTGAATGAAGCTCTAAGATTTTTGATGAGAGTTATGAAAGAAAATAAGTATTCTGTCGGTAATATTAAAGGCGATGGTTAGCAGTTAGTGAAGGATCTCGCGATCGAACAAAATATGCGTTTTGCCATCCGCGAAGGCGATCGTACCGTCGGTGCGGGCGTCGTTTCCAAGATTCAGCGATAGCATTTTGCTGAATTGATAAGTAGCAGAAAAGCCAATTGCCCAAATGGGTAATTGGCTTTTCTGTTTGCTTGTTTGTAAAGGTGCTGTTGTAAGCTAAGATTGTATATTGAAAAGTCAGTTAAATATTTAACGAGGTATAGATGGTTGCAGGAATATGTTTACTTCTTAAAATACTTGGAACGATGATTGCGATCGTCGCTTGGGTCGATGTTCGGCGGTTTCTTGCAGCTCATAGCGCGATCGAAACTCGCAGCGATTTTGAAGCCTTCAAATCATTGGCACGCAGAAATATGTATATGACTTTAGCATTATTAGTTTTTCTTGTGCCAGCATTCTTCATGGGGCTGTACCTTGTTGTAGTAAACCCTAGGATTGGCTTAGCTTTGGTTCTCACTTTAGATGTCCCTATGTTATTACTGTCAAAAGTTCTCAAGCCACTTGAGCCTAAGGCTAGAAACTTGCCTTGTACACCAGACCTCAGTAAGAGTTATGCGCGTATTTGTGAGGTGTGGATAAATAAGCCATTTCCTAATTTTTAACTATGTACATTGGTGACCAAGAGGTTCTGTTATGAAGATTATCGAGTAGACGGCTAATAATTATCATGATATTTCTTTTTCCTAGCGATTACTTCAATCCAAAACAAGTTGATGAGATGTACGCTGACCAAGTTTCAGCGCTGAACAACGTAGGATTAAATACTGCTGTTATCTCCTTAGAATCTTTGGGGAGTAAATTGCCTAAAATTAATCCTCCCATTTCTCAAAACTCGCACGTAGTCTACAGAGGTTGGATGCTTTCACCCTTGGATTACGAGCTATTGGTGAATGCTGTAGATAGCACCGGATCTAGCGCCTTTACTTCCAAAGCTGAGTATTTATTAACGCACTATCTGCCAAATTGGTATCCTTTAATTGCTGATTTAACTCCAGCTACTAAGTTTTACACTGTTGATGATCATTTAGAAACTGAGTTAAAAATATTAGGCTGGGAAAGATTTTTTATCAAAGATTACGTTAAATCTCTCAAAACCTCAAGCGGTTCAATTCTCGAACAGCCTTCAGAAATTAGAACGGTCGTGACCCAGATGCAAAAGTTTCGAGGAACAATAGAAGGTGGCATCTGCGTGCGTCAAGTCGAGGATTTTGTTGTAGAATCCGAGCGGCGTTACTTCGTGGTAAGCGGTCAACCGTTTTCTGCTTCTTTGGACGAGGAAATACCCTATATTGTTAAGGAATGTGCTGTGAGAATTCCCAGCAAATTCTTTTGTGTGGATGTAGTCGATCGCCAAGATGGAGTCAAGCGAATTGTCGAGATTGGAGATGGGCAAGTATCAGACATCGTTGGATGGTCTGCCGAACGTTTTGCACAAATTTGGGGCGGTAATAGCTAACACGCTGTCTCCTCTTGATTTCAAAAACAAACTCGTTATTTCATAAGCTACTATAGAAGCAATAACTCACAGGTTACGAGTATGACTTCGACACCAAACACCCAAACAAAAATTATCCGAACAGAACGCGGACTGACTATCGCAGGTACGCGCATCACCTTAATAAGGTCGATCGCTCACGATCGCGAAATCGCCCCCGATCGCACTTTTTGCAGTTCCGGCAATTTGAAAGCCAAAACAATATCTGCTTGAGGAATTCCCGCCGCCATCAACTCGTAAGCAACTCCATCTTCCGTACCATCGTGTTCGATCCACAGCTTGTTGTCGATAATTTCAATGTGGATCAAATTTCCGTAGATGCGATGACCGTTTTGCCAGCCTGTTTCGACTAACAAATAGCGATCGCGCTTTTCATCTAATACTAATTTGACCTCAGCTAGGTCGTCATTACCGAGAAAATCGATATATTCTTGGAGAATTCTTTCAACGATGTCGCGATATTGAATGTTTAATGAATCCATTGCACGATTGCCTCCTCTGCTGGCTCGAAGGTAACTAAACGAATGATACCATCAGTAGCTTGCGGGTTCTTGGCTCTTGTCGATCGCCCTTACAGAAAACTTGCGATCGCGCGATCGCCACAAATATTTACAAAAATAGTTGATATTTCAGAAGAGTTGTGTTATAGTAGCCTAGATGCGGGAGTATAGCTCAGTTGGTTAGAGCAGGTGACTCTTAATCTCAAGGTCGAAGGTTCAAGTCCTTCTACTCCCATCGCTTTCTAAGCCTTATGGCTAAGTCATTTAGGAGTTTGACTCAATCCCTGGTCAACCGTTTCCGCTCATTTTTCGCTTCGTTCGGAATTGAGTATTTCCAGAACAGTGTCTATATCTGCCAAGTCCGCCTTTGATTTTTTGCGCTGTGCTTTGAGTTGGTTAAGCAAGTTGGCTGCCTCTACTTTTGACAAATCGGTTCCGACCGTCGCCGAGTTTTTGGATTGAGCTGGCGATCGGCTAGCAAGCTCAGATTCAAGATTCTCTATTTCCGCGTTGCGTTCTAAGATTTCTCGGTTAACTGCTGCCAGCCGAGATTTTAGTTCGGAAATTTCTTGATTTTTTTTGACAACCAGGCGATCGGAATTCTCTAAGCTGTGGCGCAAGCTTTCGACTTCTTCTGTGACATCAGGCCTGAGTGATTCTGTAGGTAATTCACTCAGGCCCTCAATTTTCCCAGTCGTTTCTCCATCAGGGTAAAGCGCGAATCTATGTCGGAGAGTGCAGACTGCAACTTATCGCTAACCAGTGTAGACAGTTGTGTAGACAAACTTGTAGACACAACACTGGGAATGTTTGGTGTAGACAAATCTGTAGACGTGTCTAGCGCTCCCCCTGTAGACATCACCCTGAGGATGCGCTGACAGCACTGACTTAAGGATTCTTCCTCCATCCGCTGTGATTCCAACCAGTTCAGAAAATGACCCGATGCTCGAAAACTAATTACTTGACTCATTATAGACACTTGTAAACGGTATGTGTATACAATAACTTAAAATTGTCTACACTGTCAACTGTCTTGTAAACAAAATGTAGACAAGTGAGATCGACTGAAAACGTGGGCCGGGGGGGGGGAGCTGGTTTATGGCCCGCCCCCCCCCGGCCGCGACAGGCATAGATTGAGGCGCCGCAGGCAAGGTGACACAGCAGAAAAAACAACCGGGTCGAGTAATACCCGGTATAACTGATAAAAATAAATAAACAATTAAGATAGTAGAAGGCTGTACCTGCTTGGGATACAGCCATTTATGAATTGATACAATTAATCAATATTTCCTTTGATTCCATGATTAAATCAGTTAAGGCTAGCGGACGTGGTGGGAAGCGGATAGGGGCTGGACGTTCATCTACTTGGCGTACACGTCATTTTAAGACTATTAGAGTGCCAGTTTCTTTAGCTGCCAAGTTACTAGAGATTGCTCGATACCTTGACGGTCAGGAATATTTCTGTCGCCCATTTTATTCTTTTGAGGATGAAGACTCCTCCGATTTTGATGCTTCCAAAGCTATGGAGCTAAATTATTTGCATAGTTGTGCTGGGGCTTTGACGTATCAAAATAATCAATTACGCCTTGAGATTGAAAGTTTGAAAGCAGAATTAAAATCTGCTAAAAAACGAAGGCCGAGACTGATTTGACTTTTTCCATCTCTAGCGGGATTTTTCTGATGGCTGCGACAGTTTAAGGGGTTAACGCAGGGTTTCCGTTCAGCCGTCAGAAAAATAGCCGCCACCACGTTGATTTTACGGTGACTTTGCCGTTTCCATAAAGGTAGAGATCTAACCATTTATGAAAACGGTGTCAGGGCTTACATAGGCATCAACTCTTCGGGTCCGAACCAAGTAGTGAAACTACCGTCAGGCATTTTGCAAGCAATTTCAATGCCGTAGTCGCCAAAGGACGCTAAAGCTTCATCAGGTCGAAGCCCTCAAACTCAGATTGTTGGACGTTTCTGACAGGCTTATCAAACCTCACCAGATAGGTCTGGCTAGTGCTGCCGTAAAAAATATCCACAACCTTACCGCGCGCACCTTGATAGATACCACCGACATCCTTAGCAACAACCTGATCGCCCACCTTAAAAGTTCTGTGACCTTTGGGAATAGCGGCTGATTTTAGGGATAGGGAAGGCTCCGAACTCAACAATGAATTTTCTGCTTTTTCAGAAAGTGGGTAATTTGGTACCACAGTTACCACAGTAGGCTTTAAATCCTTAGAGTGTAAAGGTTCTGACTGTGGTACATTAGTTACCACAGTAGTACCACGATTTACCACAGTAGTTGCGTTTACTGTGGTAACTGTGGTACTAGGTATTAGGTTACTGTGGTCATCTTTAACACTTGCTGCACAAGGGTTTGAGGTAACTGTGGTAACTGTGGTTGTGGTTAAACAAAAAGAAACAGTTTTTTTGACTGTGGTAACTACTCCAAAATTCATGGATTCAAGTTCTCCAAAAAATTCTCGAATTTGCTGAGCCGACGGCCGCTGTTTGATGTGGAAAGCGTGCTGAGCTTCCCGCACTGAAAGTGTCCCGCCTTTTCTTTCAGCCAATAGGGCAAGTTTTGCCAAGCTTGGAGCCAAAGCCTTTGGATCGGAAAACTCGGCGTAGAGGCTGGCAATCTGGTCAGCAGAAAATTTGACGAACTTTATCGCCGCTTCCACCGCACCTTTAGGGATTAGAGTGCTAACCTCAACGCCATTGAAAACACAGTTGATGGCGTGAATGATGGCGGCCATCTTGCCAACCTTCTCCGGCATCTTGCCAACCATTGCGCGTATACCTTGCTTAGGCTCGTCAACCCGTCGCTCTTCCGTAGCATTGTAGAAAGCCGTAAACAGTCGCTTTGCTTCCGGGCTTAGCTCAAATTTCATTGCTGGCAACTTGTCGATTTTTGTGTAGACATCTGCCAGCATCGGCGTGATATCAAAACTTCCGCTGTCTTCTTCCGACAGCTTTGAAGCGGCCAAAGGTTGAAAAACAAAGTCAAAGCGGGCGAACTTCCCATTAGAGTCGCTGCAATCCTTCAGCAGTTCTGCCAGTACGTCAGGCTGAATTGTGCCGAAAACACTGAGCAGCAGCCCTTCTAAATCTGCTTTAACTCCAGAGGCCCGCAGGACTGTGCTGCCTGTGCCATTCCAAAACTCAAGTAAATCTTCATCGTCACTACCTTTGCCACCTCGATATTGGTTGGCAGACTTAAATAGACCTGCGAGTTCATCACATCGGTACATCAGGGCTTGGTCGGGGAATTCCGCCACTTGGTAGAGAATGCCCTCGCCTGTGGACTTAGAGAATGAGTAGAGCCGTTGTCGGGGTTCCTTTGGCGGCAGTCCTTTGTCTTCGCCCTTTGCGGTCTTCCACTGTTTGTATTCCGCTTCATAGTCAGTGACGGCTTTTTGATATTCAGTTCTTGCCTTGTCTCGCAGTACCTTCATCGGCCGCTCAATCATTGCTCGCATAATCGGTGATTTCTTCTGCGATGACTCGGCAACGATACCCGCGAAATAGTTGGGAGTGCAGCGGTAATCGGTATCACGTCGCAGCAGGACTTCTGAACCAACTTTGAACAGGCTGGAAACCTGAGTTAAACCAGCCGCTAGATAACACTCAGGTTTGAGGTTCAGTCGGGTCGCTAATTCTTTTATTGGTGCTGCGAGTCCAGGAGGCAAAATCTCTGCTAATTCAAGCCCTGATTTTTGGGCGGAAAGTAACCGGGCAACCTCGAATGCTGTGTCTTCTTGGTCGGATTCTTGCTCTAGTTCTTGCTCACGGTCGCGGTAGATTCCCCAGACATCGGCGGTATTGAGTCGGAACTTTTGAGCGAGTTCGGTGATTTTAGACCGTAGCTGAGATTTTTTGAGGTCGGACTCTAGTAGTTTCTCAATCTCTCCCCCCAACTCGGAAATGTGGGGAATCTGAAATTGTTCGGGTCGGACAACTTTTGCTGTTGCTTGCGGGGAAGCCTTAAAAACTTTCTTCTCTCCGATCGCAGCTTTGATGTCCTCTGCGGTTATTTGGTGTTGCTCAATCCAGTCGGCTAGGTCTAAACCTTGACTTTTGGGTAAATTCTCCCAAGCTTTAGAGTTGGGGTAGGGGTAAAGCCACAAGGCGTCTGGAAATTCTTGATGCAATAGTTCAGCGTGCTTGATGCCTGGTTCATCCCGATCGGGAACGATAACAACCTTTGCACCTTTTAAATCGCTTGTGTCAGAGATTCGCCACTTGCTAGAGCCACCGATGTTGCAGGTAGCAGCTAGCCCTAGTTCCCACAAAATGTCAGCACAACTTTCACCCTCGACAAGGTAAATCAGTTCATTGTTTGCGATCGCCCTTTTGACTTCGGCGTAGCGGTAAACGGGGATATCTTCGCGCGCGACCCCTTCAGTTCCCACTACCCAGCCATTCTTGCGTTCAGACTTAGATTTGTTCCATTTTTCTTGATGCCACTCAGGTTTGCCTCCTTTACCGTCGTCGAACCGCACCGCACGAACTAGCGGTGAACCGTCACGTGCTGGATATTCCCAGTAGCGAGTCTGCCGTGGCCGAATTGTCTTTTTTTCTTGAATTGGTGCGTAATAGAACTTGCCCTCGCCGTCCGTTTTGGTGGTAGCCGTCCACTCTTCTGCTGGGGGATTCTCACGATTGCAGACCGACAGTTCGCCGATGCTGTAGCACCAGTCGGGTTTGCCACAGTGGGGGCAAGGATTTTCTTTGGAAACAGGGACAAGTTTGGAGTTTGTGGGATATGATGGTGTGTACATAAGACAAGTTGCCCGTCCTCTGGACAGGTTACGAGTTCCAAAATTCCGCTGACAGCAGTTCCAATTGAAGCCAGCGGTTTTTTGGTGTTTGTAGGTTTTGAGATATAGCTAAAATTTGGAACCTAGCTTTTGCTCACCAAAAAAGCATGGTGAAAAAAGCCAGTTTCCCCGTACCAATGGGTTCTTCAGCTTAGGGTTTGTAAATTGGTGTGTTGCATCCTTGGTACGCGCAGCCTGCGTAGCTGCCAGTTTCCCGGACTCTGCTTAGATCCGCCCTCCCGCATGA